>CAZSUQ010000650.1:0-3670 GCA_964609935.1 uncultured Thermodesulfobacteriota bacterium
GATTCCGAGGAACAGCCCTTTCTGGTCTGTCAGGAATCCGTCTCCCTTGAAAGGCTCTTCACTTGTATAGAGAGAGCGGGCTTCTGCTGAATCGGTCAGCCGGTGAATACACTTCCCGTGAACCTGCACGGAACAGATGATGTGATCAGGGGAAATGGAGAGCACCGAGGCGATGCGCCGAAGATTCTCTCGGATGTTTTCCTGACGATCTCCTGTAAAAGGGCCCATGTTCAGTGTTGAATAGGGAGGAGGGCTGACGCCGCCGACTCGAGAGAACAGCCCGTGCATCAACCCGGGCAGCGCATCCCAGCCGGGGTGGTGAAGATAGATTGTCCCGTTTTTTTCCGTTTGCTTCATGTTGGGTCCATTGGCCTGAGTCTGTGGAGCAACGTGGTGAGTTCCTCAGGAAGAGGAGCAGAGAAGCAGAGGGAACGCAAGGTTCGAGGATGATCAAAGCCCAGTTTCTCGGCGTGGAGGAAGAGGCGCTCCAGACCCTTCCAAACCTCCCCTTCCTTTGGGTCGGACCGGGAGAGGGGGCTGCTCCCCTTTTTTCTCCCGTATACCGTATCCCCCACAATGGGATGTCCCTGGGTCGTGAGGTGCACACGGATCTGGTGCGTACGGCCGGTTTTCAGGGTGAACCGCATCAGGGTAAAGCCATGGTAGCGACGTTCCACCTTCCAGTAGGTGATGGCATGTCGCCCCCTGGATGAAAGCGTGGACATCTTTTTCCTGTCCTTGGGGTGCCTGCCGATGGGAGCGTCCACAACGCCTTCGCCGTTCTTCGGACTCCCGTGAACCAGCCCGAGGTATTCCCGAACCGTGGTATGTGCCTGAAACTGATTGGACAGAGCCAGATGAATCTTGTCGCACTTCGCAACGACCAGAAGGCCGGAGGTGCCTTTATCCAGTCGATGAACAATTCCCGGTCGTAAGGTGCCTCCGATGCCGGAAAGGTCTTTGCAGTGGTGAAGAAGGGCGTTGACCATGGTGTTTTGGCGATGACCTGCGGCAGGGTGTACGACCATGCCCGCAGGTTTGTTGACCACGAGCAAATCCGCGTCTTCGTAGACGATCTGCAGGGGAATAGGTTCGGGGAGCGATGTGTCCGGTTCCGGTGGAGGAATCCGTCCCCGAATGATCTGAAACGGTCTCAGCCGATAGGAAGGCTTGACCCGCACCTCCTCCACGTGCACCTGGCCACCCAGGATGAGCTTCTGGATTTGATGCCGGGATGAGAATCCACGGGTTTCCAGAAGAAACCGATCCAGACGCATCCCCGCGCCGGATTCCGGTACCGTGAATTGAAACAGGGATTCTTTTTTGTCGGAAGGCATGTTACCAGGTGGAGAAGGAGAGGGGTGCTCATGGGATCCCGGCTCTAAGCAGGCAGAGGTTCGACTCCCCCCTTTTTCCCCTTTAGGATTGAAGATGGGTCCTCCTGCAGGATCTCTTTTGCCTTTTGGGAATCCTTGTTCATCTCGTCAATAAGGGCCTGGGCATTCGGGAAGGTCCGTTCTTCACGGATTCTCTCCACAAAATCCATGCGAATGGATTCGCCATAAATGTTTTCGTCAAAGTCAAAGAGGTGAACCTCGATGGAGAACTGTTTCCCTGAAAAGGTGGGTTTGACCCCCAGGTTGGCTACGCCGGGCATCACCGTGTCTCCCACTGTTGACCAGACAGCGTAGACACCATTGGGCGGGAGCAGTTCGGCGTCGGTGGAAAGGTTGGCAGTGGGAAATCCGAGCGATTTTCCTCGTTTATCCCCTTCACAGACCGTTCCTGTGATCCCATAAAGCCTGCCCAGCATGGCAGCGGATTGCCGGAGCTCTCCCGTTTCTACACAGCGTCTGATCTTTGTGCTGCTCGTCTCCATGCCCCGGACCTGAACCGGCTCGATTTCCCGTACGGAAAAATGAAATCTCTTCGCACTTTTCCTCAGAAAATCGATATCTCCTTCCCGATCCTTGCCGAACCGGGCATCCTGCCCCACGAGCACCTCTTGGACTCCGAACTTCTCCACCAGGATCTCCTGGACGAAGCGTTCAGCGCTCAGATTGGAAAACGCCCGCGTAAAGGGGATGCATACGATGACCTCGTTTCCACAGGCTCGAATGAGCCGCAGACGTTCGTCAAGGGTTGTGATGAGGTGGGGGGCCTTGTCAGGGAAGAGCACCTTCAGGGGATGGGGAAAAAAGGTGATGATGATGTCCGTCCCGTGGATCTTCTTTGCCTCGTTTTTGAGGTCCTGGAAAATCTTTTGATGACCGAGGTGAACGCCGTCGAAATTCCCTATGGTGATCACAGGATTGGGAAGGGATTCCTGAATGTCGTTCAGACCGTAGAAGACCTTCATGGTACCTATTCAACCTTAAAACCAAGAGAGGGTGTGTCGGGCGAGAGGAGATGCCGCAGGATGCGGGTCAGAAAGCAGAAGGAAAACCGCCTGGTTCGGTCGGAACGCTGCTTTCTGTCGGTTCGCTTGAAACTCCTTTTTGCCCGAGAGGTTTGATGTTGTTACCGGAAGCCCGATGTAGCTGAACAGGGGCCTAGGAGAAAGCACACGCATGGTTCGTGTGGGAATCGTCTAACAATACGGAATATATGGGAATGTACGGCTTGTGTCAACAGACGGAACCGGTTTCGAACCGGCGGAAGGCGCTTTCCGCCCTGTGTTCATTGGCGGGTGAGCGGCCGGCTCTTTCTCCAGAGGAGCATGAAGAAAAAGGGCAGGAAGATCCCTGCGGAACCCATGGCATTGGCAGCTAGGTCCATGATCTCGAAGGCGCCTCTTCCGCTGACGAGATCGAGTATTTCATTGAAAAGGCCAAGAAGGTTGATCAAGACCACGGAGACGAGGAAGGCCGGGGAGGTCGAGACACCCAGGCCGGAGGCGAGAAAGACAAAGAGAGCGGAGCCCACAAGGAACACGAGGATCACGTGTAGAATCTTGTCTCCGGCGTAAGGGACAACCTGTCGAAGGCGGGTGAGAAGTCGGGACCTGCCCATCCCGCGCTGGATCGTGATGCGCGCCTTCCACTTGTACAGGCTCCGAAGAACGATCATTCGCTTGATCGGGTTGTGCTCACGATCCGTAAAGGCTTTTTGGGGCCCCCTTTCAGCGATCCAACCTTCCAGGCGTTCTTCCCGGTAAGCATTCTCCGGCTTGTAAAGGAGAAAGATTCGAAGCCATGTCAGGCCTTCTCGTTCCACCTGTTTTCCCAGTGAGAACACATGGTCCCCCCGTTCGAGGATGTGGGATGAAGGGGAGGAACGGGAGGGTCGCTCCCGTACGTTGAGACGAGAGGCCCTGACATAGTGAATGTCCTCTGCACGTTGTGCAAAGACCGTCAGAGCAATGCCGAAAAAAATGAGGGGCAAGACCATGAACAGGAGGATCCTGAACAGGGGAGGGCCGTCCCGGCTCGCTTCTCCGCGGTTCATCGGGCAGCCTGCTTTCTCAGGTACCTCCACAAGTAAATGTTCCCAACAGGATCCTCGCTCCATTCTTCCTGAAGGCATTGGAACAAGGTATCGGCCTCCTCCTGCCTCCCGTTTTCCCGGTAGAGATGGAGCAGGTTCCAGTTGAGCATGCTCAAGCCTTTTGGATTCCCCTGTTCATTCAGGGCTTCAAGTCCGTCAAGCAGGATCCTTTCAGCCCGATCCG
>CAZSUQ010000651.1:0-3669 GCA_964609935.1 uncultured Thermodesulfobacteriota bacterium
GATGCAGTCCCGAAACGACCTGGGGAGAAACCTCCAGAGGGCCGTTGATGGGATCCGGGAAGCCGCAGAAGCCGGAGCCGATGTGGTCGCTCTCCCGGAAAACTTCGCCTTCATGGGGAGCGACGAGGGGCGCGCTGGGGTTGCCCAGGAACTCGAAGGGGAGATCTTCAATACCCTTCGGACCGCGGCCAGGGCGTCGTCGGTGATTCTTCTCGGCGGCAGTTATCTCGTGCGCGCGGACGGAAAGGATCCACGGCCTTTTAATACGAGTGTCCTCCTGGACCGGGAGGGAAGGCTGGCAGGGATTTACCGAAAGATCCATCTCTTCGACGTGTCTATTCGAGACGGCGCCACGTATCGGGAGTCTGCCTTCATCCAGGCAGGAGACGAGGTTGTCACCGTGGCGCTGGAAGGGGTCACGTTCGGGTTGAGCGTGTGTTACGACCTGCGGTTTCCGGAACTCTACCGAGCCCTTACACGCAAGGGTGCACAAATTATTTTTGTGCCCGCTGCGTTTACCATGACCACGGGCAAGGACCACTGGATGCCCCTGTTGCAGGCAAGGGCGATTGAAAACCAGGTCTACATGGTCGCCCCTGCCCAGTTCGGCCGCCATGACGAGAAGCGCCAGACACACGGCCGTTCGGCCATTGTGGACCCGTGGGGAACGGTTCTGGCCCAGGCACCGGACAAGGAGTGCGTCATCCTCGCCGATTTTGACCCGGAGGTTCTGGCCGACGCCCGCAGCCGAATTCCGGTCCTCGACCATCAAAGACCGGAACTCTTCGTGACAGACGAATCCTCAAGCGGTTCCGGTTACAAGCAGAAATGAATGCATGAGATTCAGGGAGCAGGGGGACTCGAATCTTCCCGGACCCTCTTCTTGTTGTAGAGGCTTCTGCGCAGGCTGGAGAGGCGGTCTGTAAGCAGGATGCCGTCCAGGTGGTCGATTTCGTGCTGGAGTGCGATGCTGAGAAGGCCTTCTGCTTGAATCCGGGTCGGGGTCCCGTCCGGTTGAAGCGCCTCCACCTCCACCGTCTCGAAACGATCCGCCTCCACGATCAGTTCCGGAAGGCTCAGGCATCCCTCTTCGCTCTTGAACTTCCCCGTCTTGTTCGTAATGCGGGGATTGATGAGCTTCAGCAGCTGGGATCCTTCTTCGTCCCTGTTAGCGTCAACGACAATCATCCGAAGGTTAACCCCGACCTGAGACGCAGCAAGGCCCACACCGCTGTTCGCATACATGGTTTCAGCCATGTCTTGAAGAAGGGTTCGGATCCTCTCGTCGATGGTTTCCACAGGCTTGGAAACCATCTTCAGGACCGGATCGGGGTATGTGTGTATGTCGAGCAAAGCCATGTCTACAGTCCATTGCCGGAACGTGAGCGGAACGATGCACTCTAGGAATTAGAGTGCAAAACCGTTGATGAGGTTTCCAGGCATCCCTTTGGCAACTTCCTGAAACCCTGCCGTGGACGCGGAATTCAATCCGTGCAGAACAGCAGATTCAATCCGGTTCCCCTGTGCCGCCCCCCGCGCCGGCTTCTCCTGCAGCACCTCCAACCGGCCCTCCCAGCCCTTGTCCGGAGGCGATCTCATCGGCCATCTGGTCGATCTCTTCGCCCCCCACGTCTTCCCCGAGTTCTTTGCCCATCCGTTTGACCCAGCGAGCCATGCTGGAAGGGTCATTTTCATCCAGGCCTGCCAGGCTGCTTGGATCCGCCAGGGCTTCCAGCCTGGCCTCTTCCGATTTCGGGGAAGCGAAACGGGAAACAAGGCGTCTGAGCCCGCGGCCTTTACAGACCGGACAGGTGGGTTGCGTCGTATCCTGAATACGGAGGAAAAGGATTTCCACCTTCTTTTTGCATTCCCCGCACCAGTACTCGTAAATTGGCATCGAGCCTTCCCTATTGCTTTGTTCCTGGAAGAATGGATCGATTAAAGAGGCTCAGGCAAAGGATGTCAAGAACGATGGCAAGCCATTGAAGTTTGCGTCCTCTGCTGCATGGGCCCGGATTTCGTTACTCGAAACCTTTCCAGAGAAGGGTGTCCCGCCTGCCGTCCACATCGTCCGTCAACGGGTAGTTGATGTTGTAGTGGAGGCCGCGGCTCTCTGTTCGGAGCATTGCACAGGTGATGATCATATCTGCAACCATGGCGATGTTTCTGAGTTCGATCAGGTCGCTGGTGATGAGGAAGTCCCAGTAATACTGGTGGATCTCCGCCTTCAATGCTTCAATCCTTCTTTTGGCCCTCTCGAGTCGCTTGTTGGATCGGAAGATCCCCACGTAGTTCCACATCATCCGTCGAATCTCGTCCCAGTTGTGTGAGACCACCACGGACTCGTCACTGTCCACGGCATTCCCACTTGTCCAGTCCTGCAGGGTGGGTACGGGGGCCTTCTTCTTTTTTGCCTCTTCCAAAGCGTGCTCAGCAGCGCGCGTGGCAAAGACAAGGGCTTCCAGCAGGGAGTTGCTTGCCAGGCGGTTGGCTCCGTGCAACCCCGTGGAGGCCACCTCACCGACAGCGTAGAGGTTCCGGATATCCGTGCGGGCATGACGATCCACCACGGCTCCTCCGCAGGTATAATGCGCAGCGGGAACCACGGGAATGGGCTCTTTGGTCATGTCCACCCCAAGCTCGAGACACTTTCTGTGGATGTTCGGGAAGCGGGAACGGACGAAGTCCGCCTCCCGGTGTGTGATGTCGAGGTAAACGCACTCATCGCCTCGTTTCTTCAATTCATTGTCGATCGCCCGGGCCACGGTGTCCCGGGGCGCCAGGCAGCCCTGGTCGTGGTAGTTCTCCATGAAGGAAGAGCCGTCTCCCAGGCGCAGAACCGCACCTTCCCCGCGCACGGCCTCTGAGATGAGAAAGGACTTTGCCTTGGGATGGAACAGGCACGTGGGATGGAACTGGATAAACTCCATGTTGGCAATCCTTGCACCGGCACGGTGAACCATGGCAATGCCGTCACCGGTGGCAACGTCGGGATTGCTCGTATACAGGTACACCTTGCCTGCACCGCCCGTGGCCAGGACCGTGCAGGGAGAGACGAATGTATGGACGGCATTGGCGGCCACATCCAGAACGTAGGCTCCCCAGCAGGTCTTTTCCTCCGGCGGGATGTGCCGGCCCTTGGGGTGAATGAGAAGGTCGATGGCGATGTGATAATCTCTGAACTGGATCCTCGGGTTTTGCGAGGCAAGATCGAACAGCCGGTTGATGATTTCCCGCCCCGTAAAATCAGAAGCATGGTAGATTCTTCGCTTGGAGTGTCCCCCTTCCAGGCCGAGATCGAATGCATCAACATCGTTCTCGGCCAGCTTGGAGAATTCCACGCCGGTCTGGATCAGTTCCTCGATGCGGGATGGCCCCTCAGCGATGACCATTTGGACGATTTCTTCGTGACAGAGGCCTGCCCCTGCCGTGAGGGTATCTTGAACATGTTCCGCAAGGGAATCGTCCTTGCTGGAGACGGCTGCGATTCCACCCTGGGCAAGGTTCGTGGTGGATTCCTTTGACCCCTTCTTGGACAGGATCGTGACCGTACCTGTTTTCGCTGCCTTGATGGCAAACCACAGACCGGCAATGCCCCCGCCGATCACCAGAAAGTCGCTTTCGTTTCTCATGCCCCCTCCTTTTTCCGCAACAGCGCCCCTTTATTAA
>CAZSUQ010000652.1:0-2070 GCA_964609935.1 uncultured Thermodesulfobacteriota bacterium
ATCACCGGTATTATAAACGGAGATGAAAATGGGGAAAGATCCTGGGATGAGACAATCCGTGAACGGGCCAACATGTTGGAGGGGATCATCGATATCTTCAGTCGCCCCGGCGAAGGGACACGCATAACGCTCACCATTCCTATCCAGGAGGGAGGGGAAAGATCGTGAATCCTTACCGATTGATCCTTGCCGATGATCACGTCATCTTCAGGCAGGGCATGAAACGGTTGATCGAGGGAATAGAAGGTCTGGAGGTAGTGGGAGAGGCAAACGACGGCATCGAGCTCCTTGAACTGCTCAAGGAGGTGCAGCCGGACATGGTTATTCTGGATGTCAGCATGCCGAACATGCGGGGCATCGAGGCAGCCCGTGAAATCAGGGGGCTCTACGACAAGGTGAGGATCCTGATGCTGACCATGCACAATAACAAGGAATATCTCTTCCACGCCATCTCCGAAGGCGCGCAGGGGTACATGCTCAAGGACGAATCGGACGAAGAGCTTCTCACTGCCATCGAAACGATTCGAAAGGGGAGTACCTACGTTTCAAAGCATCTTGTTGGGGAGGTGGCGGAAAATCTTTCCCATCTGCTCCAGGGCAAGGGAAAGCTTCCCCTGGAACCGCTCACCACGAGGGAAAGGGAAATCTTGAAGTTGATTGCAGAAGGAAAGGCCAACAAGGAGATTTCCGGTCTTCTGACCATCAGCGTCAGGACCGTGGAAAACCATCGTGCCAAGATCCTGAAGAAGCTCAACCTGCAAAAGACGGCGGACCTGGTCAAATACGCGATTCAAAAAGGGCTCACCGAACTCCACTCCTAGGCCTTTCCTGCATGGGCAAGAAAAAGTCCTCGGGCTAGCGCTGTATTCGGGCCGAACCCCCTTCTGCAAATGCCCTGACTTCATCGAGCGTGGCCATGGTCGTATCGCCTGGAAAGGTCGTCAAAAGGGCGCCGTGAGCCCAGCCCAGCCTCACGGATTCTTCCAGCGACAGATTCTTCAGCAACCCATAGAACAAACCGCTGGCGAATCCGTCTCCACCCCCGACTCTGTCCAGCACGTCCAACTCCGCAGTGGGACACGTACAGGTCTCACCATTCATCCATGCCACGGCGCTCCAGCGATGTCTGTTCGTGGAGAGGACCTCACGCAACGTTGTCGCAACGATCTGTATCTGTGGATACGCCTGGGCCACCTGATCAATCATCCCGATAAACGTGCTGGGATCGAGTTTGGATTTGGCTTCCACCTCCGGACCGGCGATTCCCAGACCCTTCTGAAGGTCTTCCTCGTTGCCCACCAGCACGTCAACGTGTTTGACGATTCTCCGAAAAACCTCAACAGCCCTTCCCTGCCCTCCCCAGATGTTCCACAGCTTTTCTCTGTAGTTGAGATCAAAGCTGACAACCGCGCCCGATCGTTTGGCTGCCTGCATCGCTTCCAGGATTAGCTCACCGGTTGTTTCAGAGAGAGCGGCGAAGATCCCTCCACTGTGAAACCACTTGACCCCACCCGCAAAGATATCACGCCAGTTGAAATCCCCCGGTTTCAACCTGGCGGCAGCTTCGTTGGAGCGGTTGTAGAAA
This sequence comes from uncultured Thermodesulfobacteriota bacterium, assembly GCA_964609935.1. Lineage (GTDB taxonomy): Bacteria > Desulfobacterota > DSWW01 > DSWW01 > DSWW01 > CAYTRL01. The sequence goes on from CAZSUQ010000652.1 coordinate 1,586, forward strand.
ACCGCCGGCGGGCGCACGCCCCTGCCACGATCACTGTACACGGTGGCCATGTTCGGCCCATCGACCCCGTTGTGTTCAAAGTCCTTATAGAACGCTTGCACACCCATCGCCCTTACGCGCTCCCTGATGAGATTCCCGATGGGATACCGGACCATGGCCGCAACAACACCCGTGTTCAGGCCAAAGCAATCAGCCAGGTTTGCGGCAACGTTAAATTCACCGCCGCTGACATGAATCTTGACCTCCCTTGCCTTTCGAAAAGGGATCTCGCCCGGATCCAGACGATGCACAAGAGCGCCCAGGGAAATCAAATCCCTTTGTGCTGACGGATCCATCTTCAACGCATGGGTTGCAGACATGCCGAACCTCCTGGAATGTTGTTGGAATGAGGTGACGACTACCTATATCAGTTCTGCAATCGAGACCACAAGCTTCAAAAAGAGCGGTAGCCCGAACAACAATGCGTGGGCCATGGCGGCCGACGT
>CAZSUQ010000652.1:2080-3665 GCA_964609935.1 uncultured Thermodesulfobacteriota bacterium
TCAAAAAGAGCGGTAGCCCTGCCGGCATTTTGGGATGACATCGGATAAGAGGCGGGTATGTGATCACGTGGCGGCGTGGTGTTCCGGGAATACGCCATCTTCGAGATGGAGTCAGGGGATCGCGAACTCATTTTCCCGATGCACGATTGTGCAGGTGATCCGCAATGATGTTAGCGGTCAATGCCTGCCCTTTGGGCGTAAGATGCCCATCAACCCAATAATACAATTCATGGGTCCGGTCTTCGGGATCTTCCGAGGTCTGACGAAAAAAAGGAAGAAGGTCGATGAATTCTATTCCCAGGTCTTTCATCAACGTCCGGATCTTTCTGTTGGGTTCCTCAGGATCGAAGCGGTCTTGTTCAACACGTGAATACCTGGAGCGCAGCTCCTTGTTTTCCGGAACGAGTTGCATGATGGACGGAATCAGGACAACGAGCAACTCTGCATTATCTTTGGTCACATCTTCTTTGATCACCTCAAAAGAAAGTTTGAACCATTCCCATGCTTCCTTCAATTCAGGTGGAAAGTCTCTTTGAAAGACCTGGCCAGTATATCCAGGGTCCCTGTAGCCTCTGGACAGGCCGAGCACCTTTCCGACCCCACTGTTTGCAAGCAACTGGAAGACGTGCGAGTTCCGCAGGATCGGCAGTCGATAGCGTAAAGGATACGTTTCCTCGCGAAGCCTTCTTCCCTCGGTGTCGATGTACGTGACCCTGCTTTTGATTCGCCCAGGAAATCCATCCGGGCCCACATCAAACCAGTCATTGTTTCGTATGTCATCAATATCGTTATAGACAAAGACCGCTACCAGCACGACCCGCGCACCGAATTTTCGGCCCTCGCGACGATAATACAGGGCATAGGCATCGGGGGAAAAACTGCATGCGTAAGCAGCGTTCATCACCTCTACCTTGCTGCCGGAATCGTCCCTCATCAGGGCTTCGAGCACGTTGGGCCATGTCTCATTGTCGGCCACACCATTGCCGAATGTAAACGAATCTCCCATTGCCAAATACCGAAAAATGCCGGGTCCCGCCACCTGAGCATATTCATCGGGGTCCCTGAATCCCTGTGCGTTGCAGGTGTACCGGACCGAATATTCTTCTGTTTGATGAGTCGATACGTATGAGGAAGGCAGCTTGAAAGGCAGGTACTCGCTCCGCTCAAAGACGATCGGGTTGGTTTCATAGAGTCTATCCAGTGTCTCCTGTGGATAGACTCTTCCGAGTCCAAACTCGACGGCAATCAAGGTCAGACAGGTGGCGAGCACGATCCCCGTTGCGGCGAACAGAAAGTGCCGAAGATTGAATTCCCGTCTTGATGAATCCGGAGGTCCTGCCACGGTGCCGCCATTCTCCCTGGTCTGATCCAAAGATGTCCGACATGGTCCGATGCACGTCTGAAAGAACAACATGACGAAATGTCGATGGCGATTGATATATCAAATCACCCTTTCTTTCAAGTACCCCTCCTGATAACAGACAGAATCCAAGGCATGAAGGATCGAAAGATAATCAAGTCGAGAGTAACGACGAGGATCTATCTGGGCATTCTGGACGAGAAAAAAGGGAGGCCGTGGACTCAA
>CAZSUQ010000653.1:0-3661 GCA_964609935.1 uncultured Thermodesulfobacteriota bacterium
GGAGACCTGGGAAGGATGGACGGGGACAGGTACGTGTGGCTCACCGGCCGGAAGAAGGAACTCATCATCCGGGGTGGGCACAATATCGATCCGGCCGCTATCGAGGAACCCCTGTACCAGATGGACGCCGTGAGCGTGGTGGCGGCCGTGGGGAGGCCGGACTCCCATGCCGGCGAGGTGCCTGTGGCCTACGTGCAGCTCAAGGACGGCCAGTCCGCCACGCCGGAAGCGATCCTGGATTACGCCAAGAAGAACATCGGCGAGCGGGCCGCCGTGCCCAAGGAGGTGGTCATCCTCGACGAGATTCCGCTGACGCCTGTTGGGAAGATCTTCAAGCCTGCTCTCCGGTGGGACGCCACACACCGGACGTACAACAAGGAACTGGATGCCCTGGGCGAGCTGGCCGAATCCGTGGAGGTGGAGGTGAGTGAGCACAAGGTGCACGGCACGGCTGTGAAGATCAAGGTCAAGGGAGCGCCCGGCGTCAAAGAGGATGACATACATGAGCGTGTCTCCCAGATCCTGGCCCGCTACACCGTCTATTATGAACTGACGGTGGATTGAACATTCCGGCCAAGGACAAGCCCCCATCTACTGTGGCGGGCTCGGTCCGTGTCGCTGCGACGTACAGGTCGTACGCCCCCACATGATTCAGCCCCCCACGTGGAGAAGACACCTTGAGGTGGGACGAAACCGATCTCTTCTGCCGGGAATTGCCCACGAATCCTCAACCAGGGATCGGAAAGATCCTGGTTGCCGGGGCTACCGGGTATATAGGAGGGCGGCTTGTCCCTGAATTGCTGAACCGGGGGTACAGCGTCAGGGTCATGTTGAGGGGAGGGGATATCTCCCACCTGGCGGACACATGGCAGGGGGCCGAGATCATTGTTGCGGATGCCCTGAACTTGGAGGGTGTACGAAAGGCCCTGCAGGGAGTCCACACAGCTTACTATCTCATCCACTCCTTGCTTCTCGGGCACAAGGAGTTCGAATCCGCGGACATCCGTGCTGCGGTCAACTTCAGGAAGGCGAGTGAAGAAAACCAGGTGGGACGAATCATCTATCTCGGGGGGTTGGGAGACATCCGGGCGCCCCTGTCGCCCCACCTGAGAAGCCGGATCCATGTGGCCGAAGAACTCACCGCAGGGAGTGTCCCCACCACCATCCTGCGGGCAGCCATGATCATCGGATCGGGAAGCGCCTCTTATGAAATCATCGAACACCTGGTGAGGAACAGCCCGGTTTTCTTCATTCCTCCATGGGCAAGGACACGGTGCCAGCCCATCGCTGTCCGGGACGTGATCAAGTATCTCGTGGGTGTACTGGAAGTTCCCCAGACCTCGGGGAAATCCTTTGACATCGGAGGGCCGGACATCCTGAGCTATGAAATGCTACTGCGGACCCTTGCAGACGTTCTCGGTAAAAAAAGGATTTTTCTCCCTTCGCCCATCTCCAGCCTGAAGCTTTACGGCTACTTTGCAGGCCTGTTGACCCCGGTACCTGCCCCCATGAGCATGAGCCTCCTGGAGGGTTGCTCCAATGAGGTCGTCTGCCTGAATGACGAAATCCGGCAGCAGGTGCCGTTTAACCCGATCGGTTACAAAGAGGCGGTCCTGAGAGCCATGTCCCGTGAGGAGAGGGACAGGGTTTACACGCGGTGGTCGGATGCGTACCCGCCTGCTCATGAGCTTGCCATCAAGCTCAGCGAGCGCGACGAGCCCCCCAAGTACACGAGTGAATACTCACTCCTCACAGAAAAGAACGCCTCGGCCCTGTTTCAGTCGGTTTGCAGGATCGGGGGCAAGGAAGGCTGGTTCAACAGCAATTTTCTTTGGAGACTCCGGGGCATGCTCGACCAGGTTCTCATGGGCGTTGGAACTTCGCGTGGAAGAAGGAGTTCCTCCAGCCTGATGATCAACGATGTGATTGATTTCTGGCGCGTGGAGGAGCTCAAGCAGGATGAACTGCTTCTCTTACGTGCGGAAATGAAGCTGCCCGGAAGAGCATGGCTGGAGTTCAGGATAGACAGGGAAGGGGAGAAGAACCGCCTGTCTGTAAAGGCCTACTATCAAACCAGGACTGTGTTCGGGAAGGCCTACTGGTATGCGTTCCTTCCGTTCCACATCTTCATCTTCCTCGACCTGATCCGTCAGATCGAAAAGAAAGCACAACCCGGGTAAAAGAGCCCGGCGTTTCTCAACGACCATTCAGAGATCAATGGGTCGAAAGGCCTTCCAATCCAAGTCTTTCCTGGTTTAGTAAACCTAGATATTGTAAAAAAGAATCTTTTGTGCAGGAGGGAAGTAACGTTGATCCATACCGGAAGTTGCCATTGCGGAGCCGTTGTCATCGAGGTTGACGCTCCGGCGGATATTGAAGCCTACGAGTGCAACTGCTCCATATGCGAGCGGACGGGCTTTCTTCATCTGATCGTCCCGGCAGACAGGTTCCGCCTGGTCCGAGGCGAGGAATCGCTTTCCACGTACACGTTCAACACCGCTGTGGCCAGGCACACGTTCTGCAAGGTGTGCGGCGTCAGGCCATTCTATGTCCCCCGGTCAAATCCGGACGGGTACAGCGTCAATGTGCGTTGCCTGGACGAGCGATCTATCAACTCGGTAAGCATCCTGCCTTTTGACGGCAAGAACTGGGAGGAGAATGCCGGACGCCTTGAGCATCTATCGAAGTAACACCCCGTGGGGGGGGTGCCGGACTCGTGACTATGAAAAGAGTTGAACGATAGAGAAGGGGGAACATGAAGCCTTGCAGAGAATGCCAGCATGAGGTTTCCGAACAGGCCGTGTCCTGTCCGAGATGTGGAGCCCCGTTCCCTGCCAAAGAGAAATGGGACGGATGGGGATTTGTGTACAAATCCAAAGCCACGCTGCTTGGGATGCCCCTGCTTCACGTATCCTTCACATTTCGCCCGAACCGTGTCCCTGTGCCCGCCAAGGGCTTTTTCGCCGTCGGCCAGTTTGCCTGTGGCGTCTTTACCCTTTCCCAGTTTGGCGTGGGGGTTGTGAGCGTCAGCCAGTTCACGGTTGCAGGGTATGCCCTGGCACAGTTTGCTTTTGCTTACTCCCTCATTGCCCAGCTTGGAATCTACATTCATGAAGGCCGCGGACAGGTGGTCAAGAGCCTGAGTGAGCTGATGGGAATGTTCTGACAAGGTGGAGCCGAGGTATGAGAACCATTTTTCTTATTGCTTTTGGAGCCAACGTCGTATTGACACTTGCGGCACTCGCGGTTCTTCCTGATCAGGTGGCGATCCACTTCCGCCTCGGTGGGGAAGCGGACTCGTGGGCATCCAAGGAGTTGCACGCGATCTTCTTTCTTGTACTGGAAGTCTATCTCTTCCTTGTGCTGTGGTACGCTCCATCGCTGACCATGAAAATTCCTTCCCGGTTCATCAGCCTGCCGAACAAGGAGTACTGGCTGCGCGAAGAGAACAGGCCGGCACTCGGTCAGAAGCTTCAGAGCGCCATGGTGCAATTCGGAACAGCTCTCTACCTGTTCCTCTTCATCGTGGGTCTCCTGACCCTCCAGGCGAACCTGTCACAGCCTGTAAGGTTGAACGAAAAGGCTTTCCTTCCGGCCCTGGTCCTGATTCTGGGCTACACGGCCGCCTGGTGTATCAGCCTGTTCAGGGCGTTTCGGATCC
>CAZSUQ010000654.1:0-3656 GCA_964609935.1 uncultured Thermodesulfobacteriota bacterium
ATATGCACGGCCGCATTCTCGTTCAGCTGCACCTCGCCCGTAACGGTGAGGCCGTCGGTGACCTTGACCTTTGCAACGGGCTGTGTCCGGATGAGACCGGTTTCTGCCCCGGAATCATGCCTCAACAAGGAGGCGGGAACCTTGACCACCCCCACTTCGTATCTGCAGGATGCGCACGCATAGGTAGGGATATTGTGCTCACACTTTGCCCCGGCGATTTCATACAGTGACATGGGCAGTGCATCCGTGGACTCTTCCCCACGTGGATGATCGTCGTGAAGGTCCGGGAGTCCCTCTTTTTCATTATGTGGATGCTCACAGCGAGCCCGTTCTTCCTGTACAGTTGAGTCCGGGGCTTTTGAACAGCCTGCACAGACCCACAGGAGCGTTCCCAGCGCCCCCAGGAGCGTCGCACCACGAAAAATGTGATTGTTCTTTCGCATGGAAGTTCTCCTCTATCCTTTCGTCATGTAGCTCTATCTGTCCCCGTACAACTCGCTCCTGAATACGTTCCGCATGGCGGTCTCATCCGACGCACGATGAAGCGTTTCCCCCACATTCTTTTGCATGGATTGAACGGCGTTATCGACCTTGTCCAGCGGCTCTCCGGTCAGGCGTTCCAGCTCGGACACCGCCTTGTGAAATTCGGCGAGGGCCTTGATGTATCGGGCCTTTGCCTCGAAGAAGGTCCGCTGGGCATCCAGCACATCCAGGTAACCGAACTTCCCTTGCCGAAACCCCTCTCCAAAGGCCTCAAAAGCTATCCGGGCGCCCGGCAGCACCTCGCTCTTCAGGGAGACGGCCTCAACCCTCGCCGCGGAAAGCACTTGATAGGCACGAACAAGAGCCGTCTGAACCCGGACGTGTAGAGCCCTGCGCTCTTCCTCGGCTCCGGCCAGCCTGTACCGCGCCTCCAGGGTGCCACGCTGATTGCGGTCAAAGGCGGGGATCGGAACCGACAGTCCCATGACAAAGGCGGTGTCATCGCTTTCGTTTGCGTACCGAACGCCGCCACGCAACGTAAGATCAGGAAACCGAGTGGCTTTTTCCATCTCCACGGAAGCCCGTCGGGCCTCGATCTCCACAATCCAACGCGCCATTTCAGGGGTGTCCGCAACCCGGTCTACAAGGACCTCCAGCGGAGGAATCGAGGGCAGGTGCTCAAGGCTCCCTTCAACCTTTCCGAACGCAGGCGTGGTGGAGCCCCAGGTTGCGGCCAGGACCTTTCGGGCGGTTGCCAGGTCCTCCCGTGCCTTCTCGGTTTCAATGCGATGGGAAGAAAGGGAGACCCTGGCCCTGGTTTCTTCCACGGGAGACACCTTGCCGGCCCGGATTCGTTCGGACACGACCTGGAGAACCTGTTCGGCCAGCCGGACAAGCTCTTCGCTCAAAGCCAGGTGTTCCTGGGCAGCCAGGACATCCACGAAAGCCCTGGAGGTTTCAGAGAAGATGCGGACGCGTTCGATCTCGTAATCCCAGCCGGCCAGGTCCCTCTCGATCGTGGCAACACGCTTCCTCTTGGCCCGCTTCCCTGCCAGCTCCACGAGCTGGCTGAATTGAAGGGTTGCCTCGCTCTCATCGAAATCCCTGGACGGACCAGACCCCCCGAAGTTTTCCACTTCGATCTCCAACTCGGGATTGGGCAGGAGCCCTGCCTGAAGTGCTTGCGCCTCTCTTGCCCGGACCTCCCATGAGAAGGCCGCCAGACCCGGGTTGTTCATGAGCGAACATGCCAGTGCCTGGCGCAAGGAAAGGCTGCTTGCAGGCGCCTCTGAGGGTGTGGTCGGCCGAACATGGGATGACGGCTCGCCGGGTGGCCTGAAGGTCTTGAATCCTTGACCCAGAGGTCGTGGCTCAGGCCAGCCCGCATCCATGCGCGGGCCTGCACACCCGGCAAGTCCCGCAAAAAAGAGCAGGCATGAAATCAAGATGGATCTGTTTCGCATAGGGTACCTCCTGGAAAGTCAATACAGGGCCGCCTCCTCCCAAGGGTAGAGAACCGGGCCGCAACTTGCATGAAACCTCGTTGCGAGCAGTGGGAGGGCTTCATTCAGCTGTGGGCCGGAAGAGGGGGAATCAGGCTTGTTTCTTCAATGGAAGATTTCAAATCAGAAGGATCGTGCAGGAGAGAAGAGCCGCCAGGCTGTCGGATGATATAGAGGTCGTGGAAAGGGATGCCTCAAGGGCCGTTTTATTGCAGGATGTTAAATATGTCGGGCACGTCATGTGAAGAATATGTGTGTGTCGTGACCCGTTGTCCCGATCCGGCTGCGAAAGAATCGCCTTCTTCCCGGCGGACAGGGGAACGTCCGTACACGACCCGCAAGGAGACAGGGAGCGTACATCCTTCAAGGGCAGAATCGAATACGTCACCTGGCGCGACTCGCTCGATGACGGGGAAGCGCAGCACTTTCCACCGTCAAACTCTTCCAGGGCAACGTGTCCGTCATCACCAAAGCAGAGGACAACCCCTTCACCGCCTGCAAAAGCAAACAGGAACCAGGCAACCAGGGCCAGCTTTGCAAGGGATTGTTTTTTCCTCAAGTCGTTCAACGATCAGATCCTTATCATTTTTGTCCCGAATCATTCGGGGCCACGATTCAAACGCGGATATCTTTAAATCGGCAACCCTGTAACAATACTATATATATAAGTGAGACGCTTGTCAGGCAGGGAAGGTTCCAGCGCCGTACGGCGCCTGAGGAAAGGCGTTTGAAAGGGTTCTGATGAGGGAGCACATAAAAACAGAGGGAGCAGGCTGTTCGCGCCTGCTCCCTCTGCCTGGAGGGTGCTTCCTGATCAGAAAAATCAGGACTATTTGACAAGGATTTCAACCAGTTCCACCCGCTCGCCGGTTTCCGGGTTCACCTCCAGCACCGGGCCGATGCCAGGGGCATAGTACTTGTGCTCGAACACGCCGGGCTCGATGGGGGTGTAATCCTTGGTCATCAGACAGTTGTCGAACGCGCCGTAGGGAACCCTGGCGGATTCGGTGAGGCTGAGCACCTCGCCCATGTCCTCGGCATCACCGAGCAGGAACTCCTGCCGGTAGACATCACCGACCTGGGGGTCCGCCTTCATGATGATGCCCGGCTTGGCGCCGTCCACACCTGACGTCCACGATCCCTCTATGTCTGCGAGTTCGCCGTCTTCGAAATTCAGGGCGATTTCACCGAAGTACCAGATGTTGTAACGCTTATCGATGCCGTACCAGTCAAGGGTGTCTTCCACCACCTCGCCGTCCTCCTCCACCACGTCGTTGACCACCCCTTCTCCAGACATTCCTAGTGGATTGCCCCTGTCAAGAAAAAAATTGAGGCATGGGTACGGAAGGGCTAGAATGTGCTTCCGGTTCCTGCTGATGAAGACATGCCTGACAAAGGAGAATGCATGAAGGGTAGAAATGCCGGGAATGTTTTACAGCCGACAATTTTATTGACATCTCTTGTACTGATCGTCGTAGCCGGATGTTCCACGGGGAGTCATGGCAGCGGCACGAACCAGGGGCAGGCTCCCCAGGATCTGCCTTCCTACCTCTTGCAGCGCCCTGCATTGCTCGATTGGTCCTCGTGGGAGAGTTTCTATGACCATGACAATCCGCTCCTTCCGCGAGGCATCGGAGGCGTGGGCGTCGGCAACGGGCGGGTCTTCTCCAT
>CAZSUQ010000655.1:0-3648 GCA_964609935.1 uncultured Thermodesulfobacteriota bacterium
TCCATCGGGATCATCCTCATCATTCCCTTGCTGAGCGCGATCACAGACTATATCCACTAGGATGATTTCCCGACCCAACGGCTTCGAGTATGCGGGTGCTCGTCGAACATCAAGGAAGGACAGGTGAGACTTCGAAATCTTACGCAGGACAAGGTCTTGTGCAAGCGTATCGAACTGGCGAATACCTTTCTCAAGCGCACCCGGGGGATGATGTTCCGGGGAGCCTGGGAGGGTTTTGACGGTATGCTCTTGGCCCCGTGCAACTCCATCCACACCTTCTGGATGTTCATGCCCATCGATGTGTGTTTTCTGGATCGAAACAACAAGGTGCTGAAGATTTTAACCGCGATGAAGCCATGGAAGGTTGCGTCGGGTGGACGGGCGTGCTATGCGACTCTGGAAGTGCCTGCGGGCGTGCTCGGGAGGGAGGGAACAAGAATCGGTGACCGGGTGGCCGTAGAGCGGGAATGCGGCTGTTCCACGGAGAGCCTCACGGGCGGAAACGAAGAACCCCATCCTGTTGAAACCTGTTAGGGAGAATCCCTTTGTTTACCATTCAATTCACCATTGTGGCCGGGCCGGGTGAGGGGACACGTCACGAGTTTCAACAACAGGAAGTTGTCATCGGAAGTGATTTCTCCAGCGACCTCATCCTGGTCCACCCGGAAGTGGCCGATCGACATGCTCGTATCGTGGACGAAAAGGATCAGATCTACCTGGAAAGCATCGGCGCGAGCGGAGAGACCAAGCTCAACGGCGTTTTCGTCACGCAGGAAACCCTGCACAATGGGGATGAGTTGCAGGTGGGGCCCTACGTCTTTCACATCACGCTTGAGCGCGGTGTCTTGCCCGATGAAGTGATCCACGAACCCGCTTCGCAGCACGGCCCCCGGAGAAAACTTTCTCTCTTCAAGCGGCCGCCTGTCCTTGTGGGTCTTTCCTTGTTCCTGATCATCGCGATCTATGCCATCTTTGCCTTTCTCACCAAGGAGGAACTGAGTCTGGACCTTTCCCTGGAAGGTCCGACGCGGTTGCCCGTTGAAGGGATCTTTGGATACCAGGTCGGCGGAAGGAACTACGTCGACAAAGCGGAATTCGCCTTTGTTGCCGATCAGCTCAAATACCGGATCCAATATCGCCCGGGATACATCAGCGAGGCAAACATCGTTAAGATCTTTATCAATGACAAGAAACTGGCGCCCGTACCGCGTACCATTGACCGGTGGGCGGATGAAATCGAGTCCGTCGAGATCCCGCGGCCCTTCCTGGAGATCGGAGGGGTGAACATCATTCGTTTCGACAACATGAAGAATCCGCCGGAGACCACACCCTGGGGGATCCGGGACATCTCCGTTCATGAGGTTCCCATACCCAAGTGTGATATCGATGTGGCGAAAAAATACATCCGGCTCGCAAGCGAGAAATACCAGGAGAGATTTATCACCGACTCGAATCTCAACGACGCCGTCAAGTATCTTCGGGAGGGGCAGGAATACATCATCGCTTGTGAAGATACGGATGTGAGGAACCTCCTTCTCGAATCCATGGACCAGTACGAAAGGGAACTGCAGGGCAAGTACCAGGAATTCATGTTCAACACGAAAAAATTCCTGAAACTGGAGGACATGCTGGGGGCCAAGATGGAGTTGGAGAAGGTCATGCGATATGTCCCCGACGAGACGGACAGGAGACACCGGGTCGCAAAGGATATGTTGGAAAAGGTCAACCGACGCATACGGTAATCATTGGATCAGGGGAGGACGGGAGAAAAGCATGGAGGACAACAGGGGCAATGCTTTGTTGTTTGAGCTGCGTGGTGAGAATCCGGGCGCCGTCCATGTGATGTCAGGGGATGTCTTTCGGATCGGATCGGATGAGGAAAACGAGCTCGTTCTCAAAGACCGGCACGTGGCGCTCTACCAGGCGGAAATCCATGTCCTGCAGAACCTGTTCACGCTGAAGAACCTAAACCTCGAGGGGACTGCCTATCTCAATGGAGAGACCTTTGAGGAAACCGCTCTCCACAAAGGAGACGTTCTTACCTTCGGGGAATCCATCTTTCGTTTCGTGGAACCCGGAGAGACCTTTACCCAGCAGGAACTCTGGAAGCCGGTGGGCGGGAAGCAGGCCCCTTACCTGATGGTCCTGACGCTTCTGGCCGTGGTGGCGGTTGTTCTGTTCATGTGGAAACTGAATCCGAAGAGAGAGGAGACCCTCCCGGAATCCCGGGATCGGATTGCACGATTCGAGGGCGGGGTGAGCCAGAGCAAACGGAGGACCATGTATTCCCATGCCATGGATCTGCTTTCCGCCCGAAGATGGGATGAAGCCGTTTTCGTTTTCGACAAGATAAGGAAGGATACGCCCAGTTACAAGGATACCGACACGCTCTACAACAAGGCCCTGCTCGAAGGGGATTCGCTGGATGCCCTGAACCAGGCCAAAGGAATTTTCCTGGAGGGAAATCTTCCCCTGGCCAGGAAACACCTGCACAGCGTCTCAGAACGGAGCGTCTATCACCGGGAAGCCTTGCGATTCTTGCGAGAAATCAGAAACCAGTTCATGGATACACAGATCCTCCTGGCCGAGAAGCACCTTGAACAGAAGGACTGGGCCCTTGCAAAGAGCCTTGCAAGGACCGTGTTGAACGATCAACCGGAAAATCTTCGGGCCCGTCAGATCCTCCGGTTGGCGAATCTGCAGCAAGGGCGCCTGGAGCGTGGGAGGCTGCCCTATGTCGAGGTGCGCGGGATGCAGGAGGCCGACAGGGAACACGTATCCCCGGCTCCTGTTCCGGTCAGGCGACTGGTCCCGGGGAAGAAGGCACCGCCGAGAGGGACACCGGAATGGTACTTCCATCAATCGGCCAGCGTTTATCGAAAGGGCGATGTGGATCAATCCGTACGCGTTCTGGAGGGGATGGTGGAGAAGGGAACTGGGGGGGGGCAGCGGGTCACCGAGGCAAGAGAAAGGATTGGTGATCTTCGCCAGGCAAAGCATTACTTCGAGCAGGCGAAAGGGCTTCAAAAAGAAGGGCGTCGCCAGGAAGCCGCCGAACAGTGGGAGAAATTCCTCGAGAAGGACCGGAAGGTGGCGGAGTCGGGAGAGGGTACGTATTTTAAGGAAGCCTCCGCTTCTCTCAGCAAGATCTATTACGAAAGGGGCAAGGAGGCCTTTGATCGGAAGAATTTACGAGATGCGTTTTTCTTCTGGAACATGGCCGATCAGATTTACGCAGATGACAAAGGTGTGCAAAAGGGCTTGAAGCAACTGGCTGAATCCGCAAAGGAATTCTATCTGGAAGGGTATGCCCTTCGGGATGTCAACCCGAACAAGGCCGCGGAACGGTGGCAGGAGGTTCTCCAGATCGTTCCCAAGAGAGACCCCTACTACCGGAAGGCCAGGACCAGGATTCGTGCCGAGATGCCCGGGCGCCTCCTGTCCGGCAAAGAAGGGGTTCCGGGCACAGGCCTTCAAGTGGCGAAGTCCCCGAAGGAGATCTACCGGGAGGGATACGCCCTGTACGCCATCAATCCGGACAAGGCGCTTGAAAAGTGGACGGAAGTGCTCAAGGCCCTTCCTCCGGGGGATCCCTACCATAAGAAAGCGGCGGCCTTCATCAGTCGACAGGAGCAAATTCCCTGAAGA
>CAZSUQ010000656.1:0-3638 GCA_964609935.1 uncultured Thermodesulfobacteriota bacterium
CTGAAAGACCCCGCCAACCTGGAATTGGCAAAGCGCAACCCCGTGGTTCTGGAGCTGGATCTTTTCAGCCGGGGCCTGCGCATCGATGGTTCGGTCAACCTGGAGGGAAAACGCGCCCCGCTACGCCTCCGGGCCGGCCTGGGAAGCGGGCTGGAGATCAAGATCTACGGCATCGACGACTGGCGGGGAGACCATCTGGCGGTGAACGTCCCCATCCACGGAGAATTCGTCAACGACAGCCCGTTCCTGGTGGTCCAGGAGGGGGACAACTATTTCGTGACAGTGGATGGGGAACGGATTCAGGAGGTCTTTCTCTGGCCCCTGTCCCCCTTTTACAACGAGAAGACCTCCGATGGGGTCCTCATGTCCCGCATCGGCTGCATCTTTGGAAACGTGGGATCGATCATGGCCAAGGGCTGCCAGTTCTGGGACATGGACGAGGACATGAAGTGCGGGTTCTGCGCCACGGGCCTCTACCGCGGGGACACCGAAGAGCCGGAGAAAACCGTTCAGCAGATCGTGGAAGTCGCCAAAAAGATGGTGTTCGAGGAGAAGACGGACTCCCTGCATTTCAACACGGGGTTCCGGCACGGAAAGGCCATCGAGGAGATGATTCCCATCGTCCGGGCCGTGCATGAGGAGACCGGCTCCTATGTCTGCGTGCAGTGCCCGCCCTCGGAAGATTTTACCCTCTATGACCGGCTGTACGAGGCCGGGGCCCGGCACGTGAGCTTCTGCTTCGAGATCTTCGACATGGAAACGTTCCGGACCCTGTGCCCGGGTAAGGCGCGTTACGTGAACCACGAACGGTTTTTCGACGCCATGCGCCACTGCGTGGGACTCTTTCCCGACGTAGCCGGGGAACTCATCGCCGGGCTGGAACCCGCGCAGAGCACCCTGGAAGGCATCGAAAAGATCACCGACCTGGGGGCCTGGCCCACGGTGACCGTTTTCCGGGCGCTACCGGGAACGAAAATGGAACACCGGCGTCCCCCGCCCACACAGGAACTGATCCCCATCGTCAGGCGGATGTACACGGCCTGCATGGAAAAGAAGATCAATATCGAACAACTCCCCCAGGTAAGGGAAAGCCTTTCCCCCCTGCCCATGGACGGAAAATATCTTCTAGATGTCTAGTTGAAAAGACCATCGACGTGAAAGAAGGACATGCCCCAGGGTTGTTTTCCTTTTCCTTCTTCATCAGCATCCCCTCTGTCGCGTCCTCAAAGGGTACATGATGCGAATTCTTCTCGTTCTTGCCGAAACCCTTTCAGCTCTTGATAACTTCGTGTGTGCCCCCCTGGGTTTACTCAATATTGCAGCGATAGCCGAAAAACGCGGGCATGAGGTCAAGATACTCAACCTTCGCGTCTTTCGATCATTGCGCGAAACGAAGAAGGAATTGGACAAATCCATCAACTGGTCACCCGAAATCGTAGGGCTTAGTGCCGTATCCCCGTCGGGAAACACGTTTGCAGCCATTGCAAAGGTGATCAGAAACCGTTTGCCCAATGCATTGTTGATTGGAGGGGGCCCACACGGCACTGTCGATTCGGAGGAACTCCTGCGAAACGGTCATGTGGACCTTTGCGTACAAGGAGAAGGAGAACGCACATTTGAACTTCTCTTGGAGCAACTGGAAAATCGTGCCGATTTTTCTTCTGTGACGGGCATATCCTTTACCCGGGACAATACAATCGTCGAGAATTCACCAACACCGTATATCGAAGATCTCGACAACCTCCCTTTGCCATCCTGGCATCTGATCGATTTCCATCGCTATCGACGCTATTGCGGTATGACCGACTTCTTTCGCTGGGGTGCTACGATCTTCACCTCTCGAGGCTGCCCCTATCATTGCATCTACTGCCACAATATCTTCGGCAAGACATTTCGTGCGAGATCCCCGGAAAACGTCCTCTCTGAAATTGACCTGCTTCGTAATCGCTTCGGCGTCAGATGGTTCGAGATTGTAGATGATATTTTCAACTTTGATCGTGAAAGGGCAGTCGCTATATTACACGGAATCATCCATCGCTTTCCGGATATTCACATCTCTTTTCCCAATGGATTACGCATCGACATTTTGGATGAAGAAGTGATCCATCTCCTTGGCCGCGCCGGATGCTGGCACGTGTCCGTGGCAATCGAAACAACCTCGAAACGACTCCAGAAAGAAATCAGGAAGAACCTGAATATTGACACCTTGCATGACAACATCTCCCTGCTTCGAAATGAAGGTATTATCGCTCGAGGATTCCTAATGATCGGGTTCCCCGGCGAAACCAGACAAGAAATTCTCGGCACCATGGAGACGGTCATTGCGATGCCTCTCAACTACTCCTTGATTTTCTTTGTCTCACCTTTCAATCAGACGGAACTCGCCAACCGGTTACGCCAACACCATGATGCTGACCGGATCAGCCTGACCAGCCAGTACGAGTTCCGTGCGGGAGCTTCCAGTTTTAGTGCCGTTCCGTACGACGAACTGGTCGAAATTCGCAACGCATATTTCTATCGGGGAATCCTGCGAATTCGCAATTGGAAACTGTGGGTATCCACACTCAAGGGACTCTTTAGCGCAGGCTCGCTGAAAAAGTTCATCCTTCTCTTCCCGATTCTATTGGGTCTCAAGAGAAAGCGGTTCCAACAATTTGGACTCCAATTGCGCGATCGAGAATTCCAACAGTTCAAGAAGACAATAGAAGAAGCGTAGGACCAAGACCGGACCACGATTCACAAGGTCTCCGTGACCTCTTGAGTCGCAAACAGAACAAACGCCCTTTCTTACGGTTTTCAGACACCCTGGACACGACAAGTCTATGAAAACACTCATTATTTCATCCAATTTAAACAGCCTTCTCGAATGCATCCTGCCGCATGGGGCCGTGTCTCTTAGCGCTTTTCTCAAATCACAGGGCCGCCAGGTCGACGTCTTGCACATTGAACGCAAGGGGGACTGGAAACGGCTCCCGCAGAAACTCCTCGCCTTCAGACCAGACGTCGTCTGCATCAGCGCCACCACCGCCGAAGCGCCGCATATTCAGGGAATCGCCTCGCTTGCGAAGCAGCTTTGTCCTACATCTCCCGTATTGGTCGGTGGCGTTCACGCCACCATTGCCACGGACGAGGTGCTCCAGATTGAAGACATCGACGGGGTATGCCGTGGCGAAGGAGAGTCCGCACTCGAAGAGTTTCTCCAGAAACAGGAAGCAAACAGCGAACCATCGTCTGTTCGAAATTTCTGGTTCAGGATTGACGGTGAAACGATCCGCAATCCGCCTGGCCCCTTTGAAGACTTGAATCAACTTCCCTTCATGGACCGGGAAGCCGTCGATTATCAGTTCATAATCGATTTCAACAACGGGTACATAACGACAATGGTCGGGCGAGGTTGTGCCTTTAACTGTTCCATTTGCGCTAATCACATCTTGCGAAACACAGGCTCGGGAAGATGGGTCCGGATGCGCACTGTGGAGAACGCCCTTGAAGAACTTGTTTCGCTGGGCACCCGATACGATTTCAAGTACATCAACTTCGCCGATGACAATCTCAGCCTGGACCGCGAATGGCTGTTGAACTTCTGCGACCAATTTCCCCGAAAGGTCGGTCTCCCCTTTGACTGTTACTGCCGTTGC
>CAZSUQ010000657.1:0-3631 GCA_964609935.1 uncultured Thermodesulfobacteriota bacterium
ACCGCCGGGCAGGTGCTCGGCCGCCTGGGCAAGCCCGAAGAGGTGGAAGAGTACTGCAAGCGTCTCATCGACGAGGTGGGCGATGGGGGCGGATTTATGCTCACCACGGGCTGCGAGTGTCCTATCGACGTCAAGCCTGAGAATCTCAGGGCCATGGTTGAAACCGGCAAGAGCTATGTGGGGAAAAAAGGCCGAGCAAAAGCTCAACCCGCACAAAAGGGTAAAAAAGAGGTTGTCGACAAAGCCGAGATGAAAGGGGACATAGCCCAAGCGGTGGACGGCCTGATCTTTGACGAGGTGATGAAGCGGGTAGATCAGGCCATCGAAGACGGAAAGGACCCGCTGTCAATCCTCAATGAATGCCGTGACGGCATGGACCGGGTGGGCGAACGCTACAGCACGGGGGAGTATTTTCTCTCAGAACTGATCATGTCCGCGGATATCTTCAAGAACGTATTGGAAAAGGTGGAACCGCTGTTAACCGAAGGCCAACAGGATTCTTGCCCCGGGACGGTGGTGATCGCAACACCGAAAGGTGACATTCACGACATAGGCAAGAATATCGTGGTCAGCCTTTTCAAGGTGGGCGGATTCAATGTGTTTGATCTGGGTGTGGACGTGGAGCCCGAGCTGATTGCAGACAAGGTGGCGGAAACGGACGCCAACGTGATCGCCATGTCAGCCCTGATCACACCAGCCTTTACGTCTATGAAAAGGGTCGTGGCCCTTCTGGAAGAACGAAACCTGAGAAAGGGAAGATACGTCATCATCGGAGGCGGTCCCACCACGATGACGGTACGGGATCATGTAGGTGCCGATGCCTGGACCAATGATCCCAAGGAGGGGGTCAACTGGTGTTGTGATTTTGTCGAAGGCAGATCGACTCAGGGATAGAGCGATATAAGGTCCAATCCCTCGGTTTCAGGGGTTTCGAACATGGTGTTCATGTTCTGCACGGCCAGACCTTTTTGAGAGAAATCCGAGCCAAATTTGTAGGAATCGAAGTGTCTTGGGACTCAAGGTTCGCTGAAAATCCCTATTTGTGGCCTGCCCCCAGTTTTAGTACCTTTGCATAAGGCTGTGTGAGGATGGCTCGAGGCCATGGGAGGTCATGTCAGCAAAGGCAGTAGAGAATGCTTCGATATCATAGTAAAGTTGTTTTCATCCAGTGCGCCCTCGAAACGTGGGAACAAGAGGGCTCCGGGGTTTGCCTTCTGCGGGGTGTTCGCCGTAAAGGTTGAGCAGGTAAATCTTGTGCGATCTCGGGAGGAACCATAAAGGGGGCAAATGCGCCCTGAATGATGTGATCTCTGCATAATATTGAAGATTTGCCTCAATGACATATTCCTCGATATATACCTCTTCGTCATCAATGATTCCCCGTCCGGTAAAAGAGGGTGACAGATAGGGGTTCAGGTCTTTTGGAAGTAGTTCTATGACCTGCTGATCCGTTTTTACATAGAGGAGGTCATCCTCTGACCTTTCCAGGCAAGTGAACCCTTTTGATTTGAACGACTCCCCCTTACCATATATTGAATCGTACCAGAGACATTCTTTTTGGGAAAAGGGTGCGGTATATCTCCTGTCCGCATCAACCGTCACAGGAAATATCCCTGCATTCTTGAAAGCTTTTAATTCAGCTTTTTGCATCACAAGATGTTCTCTCTTCATAGGTTTTGTCGCTCGGCTTCCTGCAAAATAACCTTTTCCTGGATCCTCTTCTTCAGAAGATCTGATTTCATCATGTCCTGGGCCCGCTGGCAACCCTGCAGGAACGGAAGGATGGATGATGAAAATGCATCGGTTCGCCCAACCGCATGTGATAAGATGGAATCTTTCCGAGAGGAGCGGGAAAGATGCACTGGAACGACAGCGGCGATCAGCCAAAGGTTCAGGGAAAAAAGATGCCTGGGCATGAAGATGCCTGCAGGGTTTTGGCTGAGAGACACGGCTATGGGGACTCGCCGCGATACATCCGCATCCTGCGGTTTCTTATGACCCCAAAACAGGCCGAGATGGTGGCAGCGCTGCCCGGGTCTACTGAAGAGGTGGCACAGCGTACGGGGTTTGAACCGGTTCTGGTGAAGGAAAGGCTCGATGATCTGTTTCGAAAAGGTGTTGTCGTTCCTAAAGATCCCGAAGGAAACCGTTTCAGGTTCAGCAAATACGCGGAACGGCTGTGGGAAGTGACAGAATCTTTGTCGGGGCTGGACCTGTACACAGAGGCGGAGACGAAAAGGCTTGTCCGGCTCTGGGACGACTGGAAAGAGACAGACTATGCCGACAAGAGCGCTGAGAGGTGGCATCAGCTCAAGGCGTCGGGAATCCAGGCCTTGAGGATCGTTCCGGCATACAGGTCCATCGTGGACCTGCCGGAGATTCTGCCCTGTGAAGACCCAAGGGAGATTGTGCGCGTTCAGCCTTTGATAACGGTGGTGTCCTGTTCCTGTCGCAGGCACATGGGGGTGATGGGCAGACCTTGCCGGAAATCGGCCACGCACATGAACTGCCTGCAATTCGCCAAATCAGCGGAATATTCCCTGAGCAGAGGACACGGCCGGCGGATATCCGCGGATGAGGCAATTGCCATCCTGGACAAGAACGAAGAGGACGGGCTGGTCCACCAATGGATCAACTATGGAAAGATCAAAGCCGCTCAGCCTTACGCCTTGTGCAGCTGTTGCAGATGCTGCTGCATCATCTGGCACGCTGCGGACATACGCCGTGTGCCGAACGACGCACTCTTTGCCAGGAGCCGTTATGAGGCCCGGATCGAAGGGGAAATCTGCGAAGGCTGCCGGGCGTGTGTGGATCGCTGTCAGTTCGATGCCATCGAGATGCGCATCCCGGAGGGGGCACAAGGAATGAAGGCTGCGATCGATCCTGAAAAATGCTGGGGTTGCGGAGTCTGTGCCCTGGCCTGCGAATCCGGCGCGCTCAGGATGCATCGGGTCCGGCCGCCGGAGCATATCCCTGCCGGAGAGTGACCCGTCACTCCCGGCGGGAGCTTGCGGAAACCTCTTCGCGCAGACTTTCCGCCCAGGGGAGAACGATCTTGACGTAGTGCCCCTGATTCCACGGATCCCTGCACTGAAAGACCTTGTCCAGCTTCTCCATGGCCTGTTCATAACGCTCGTGTTCCGCATCGAGCCGGGCAAGGTAATATGTAACCACGATGAGGCCGGGATCCAGATCGATGGCCCGTTCGTAGAGCCGTACGGCCTCGTCCTCGTCTCCGCCGAAGATCGCCGGCATCTCGGTTAAATATTGCGCACGGGCTACGAGCGCCAGAGGGTAGTTCGGATCCAGCTCCAGGGTTCTGTCCAGCTCCCTCTTGATCTTCCGAAACTTCCACAGCGAGGTCCAGGCCCCGCGGATCCGGGCGGAGGCGCCCATGTTTGCCATGTAGAAAAAATGACCTTCCCTGCCGTTGGGGTCGGCTTCCACTGCCCTTCTGCCGTATACGGTTCCTTTCTCCCACAGGGCGATCTTCCGCTGCTTTTCCTCTTCGCCAAGGGATTCACCGTAGTTCTGGTGCATGTCGGACAGTTTCCAGAGGATTCCATAATCGTTCGGCCGTTGTGCGAGGGCCCGTTCATAGAGCGCGATGGCCCGGTCCATCCGGTCCGGT
>CAZSUQ010000658.1:0-3611 GCA_964609935.1 uncultured Thermodesulfobacteriota bacterium
ATTAACAATTAGATTGCCTTACATTAAGGCGTCTTCAGGTGGCCTTCAGGCAAGGTCCTTTCATGGCTCAAAGCCATTCGCGATTCAAAAGAGGCAGACCGTTCATGAAAAAAGAGAAGAAGGAAACCCTGGAGCAGGCACGGTACATCTTCAGTACCGGCAAGCTGATCCAGGACCGAATCCTGCGCATCCACACCGGACAGCTGGCGGCGGGAAGCAGAGATGGCGGGTACGAGGAGCTGTCGGTATCACAACTCCATCTGGTCAGGATGATCCGTGACCGGGGGGAAGCCACCATCACGCAGCTGGCGGTCCTTCTCGATGTCTCTCCACCCTCGGCCTCGGTCATGGTGGACCGTCTCGTAGACAAGGGTATGCTGTAGCGAGAGCAGAGCAGGGTGGACCGAAGAAAGGTCCTTGTGCGCATATCCCCAAAGGCAGTCAAGCGGATCGAAAAGGTTGAGAATGCGATTCTTCAATCCTTTGAGGATCTGGTGGAACGGATCGGACCTCAGGCCGCTCGAAAATGGTGTGAAGCACTGGCAAGGATCAAGGTTGTTCTGGAAGGGGATCTTCGAACGGAATCAAGCCGGACCCTGAACAAACGGTGAACGGAAATGGAAACGAGCAAGAACGCGGAAAACCATCAACTTTTCAAAACGTCCATCAAGGTCAGAACACGCATCATCCTGTGTGTCCTGATCCTGTCTCTCGGCACGCTGGGGATGTTCTGCCTGTCGAGCCTGAAAAAGCCCCCGGCAGAGGTGACGCCGGTTGAAACGCCCCTGAGTGTGAGCTTTGTGGAGGCAGCCTTTGAGGACGTTCCGGTCTCCATCGCAGGATATGGAGAAGCGCGGTCCCTGGATGTGGTGTCCCTGGCCCCGGAGGTGGCGGGAAAGGTAGTGGAGATCCATCCCCGGCTCGAGCTGGGCGAGATCATTCCGGAGGGAGATCTGCTCTTCCGCATCGACCCAAGGGATTACGAAGCCGCAGCCAGGTCGGCACAGGCCACTGTGCAGCAGTGGGAAAGTTCCATTACCAGGCTGAAGAAGCAGTTTTCCATCGACCAGGACCGCCTGAAGACCCTTCAGCGAAACCGAGATCTCGCGCGCGCAGAGTTCGAGCGTCTTCGGAGCCTGTATCAAGATGACAGCGTGGGCACCCGTTCAGGCGTGGATGCAGCGGAAAGAGGGGCCAACCAGGCCGCCGATGCAGCCGATCAGCTGGAGCAGGCCGTGCTGCTCTGTCCCATAAGGATCCAGGAGGCGAAGAGCAGCCTTGTCTCGGCTCAGGCGAACCTGAGAACCGCCAATGCCAACCTCGAACGCTGCGGGGTTCGGGCTCCCTTCCAGGGCCGTATCAAGGCGGTCTCCCTTGAGAAGGACCAGTATGCGGTGCCGGGCCAGACCGTGCTGACCCTTGCGAATGACTCGGTTCTGGAGATCCTCGTTCCGCTGGACAGTCGCGATGCAAGGAAATGGCTCCGTTTCAACAAGAAGTTTGCCGGGGAAGATACAGCCTGGTTCCGAAAATTGGAACCCGTGCAATGTGAGATCCGCTGGACAGAGGATCCGGGGGATCGTACCTGGCCCGGTGAACTGCATCGGGTGGTGAAGTTCGAACAGAAAACAAGGACCCTTACGGTTGCCGTCCGGATCGATGCTGCAAGCGCCCTGTCCGAAGACCCCGAAAGGCTGCCCCTGGTGGATGGAATGTTCTGTTCCGTGAAGATTCCGGGACGAGTGCTTAACAGGGTGGTCCGGTTGCCTCGCTGGGCGGTGAGCTTTGAAAACACGGTTTACGTTTCCAGGGACAGCCGGTTGAAAACCCTTCCCGTAAAGGTTGCACGCATCGAGGGACAGGACGCGTTTGTCTCCATGGGGCTGAACCCGGGGGACAAGGTGGTGACAACCCGCCTGATCGATCCGCTGGAGAACTCGCTCCTGGATCCGAGGCTTGAAGGGACCAGGGAAGACGCATCATGAAACGGATCATCGCCTCTGTGGCGAACAATGTGGTCTTTGCCAACATCCTGCTGATCCTGATCCTGGTTGCAGGGTGGCTGGCCACCCTGTTCATGGTGAAGGAGACCTTTCCCGAGTTCTCCCTGGAGATGATCCAGATCATCGTGCCCTACCCGGGCGCGGACCCGGAGGAGGTGGAGGAGGGCATCAGCCGGAAGATCGAGGAGGCCATCGAAGGGGTTGAAGGGATCAAGGAGTACACCACGATCTCGGGTGAAAACCAGGGCCTGGCCTTCATAGAGGCCAAGGAAGATTACAACGTGGACGAGGTTCTGGATCTTGTGCGGAGCCGGATCGACGCCGTCTCCACCTTTCCGGTTGATGCGGAGAAACCGATCATCAGTGAGATGCTGATCCAGGACGAGGTGGTGATCCTCGGGCTCTCCGGGTCGATGTCAGAGCGGCGCCTCAAGGAATGGGCAGAGGAGGTGAAGGAGGGGATCCAGAAGCTCCCGGACGTATCCCAGGTGCTGGCCTTCGGGACGCGTGACTACGAGATCAACATCGAGGTCTCCGAAGAGCGTCTTCAGGAGTACGGGTTGTCCCTTGCCCAGGTGACCGAAGCGGTGAGGAGGAGCAACCTGAACCTGGCGGGCGGAACCCTGCGGACCCAGGGTGAGGAGATCCGCATCCGAACCATGGGCAGGAAGTACACGGGCAAGGAACTCGCCTCCATCGTTGTGCTGGCCGGACCTGCAGGAGAGATCATCACCCTGGACCGGCTGGCAACGATCAGGGACGGGTTCAGCGAGGATCCCATCTTTCTCAGCCTGAACGGGGAACCCGCCGCTGCGATCGTCGTCTACAAGACCCAGGAGGAAGATGCCCTGGCCATCTCAAGAGTCGTGCGGGCCTACGTGGACCAGCTTCGACCGCAGCTTCCACAGGGAGCGGATATCAAGGTCATGGTGGATGCATCGGAGTTTCTTCAGGCGCGGATCGACCTGCTGACAAAGAACGGCATCATCGGGCTCTGCCTCGTACTTCTGGTCCTCTGGATCTTCCTGGATCTCCGGTTGAGCTTTTGGGTGGGGATGGGGATTCCCGTCTCCCTTGCAGGGGCCCTGGCCCTCCTGTGGGGAATGGGAGAGACGATCAACATGGTCTCGCTCTTCGGGCTGATCCTGGTGTTGGGGATCGTTGTGGATGATGCCATCGTGGTGGGCGAGGCGATCTACTATCACAGGAAGAAGGGCGCCTCCAGGATCCAGGCCGTGGTGGATGGCGTGATGGAGGTAGGGCTTCCGGTGACCGCAGCCGTTGTTACGAGCATCGTTGCGTTCATCCCCCTTGCCTATGTGGGCGGCGTCATGGGCAAGTTCATTCTCATCCTTCCGGTGGTGGTGATCTCGGCCCTGTTGATCTCCCTTGTGGAGTGCCTCTTCCTCTTACCCGCGCACCTGAGCCACCTCCCGGACCCCAATGTGGAGGTTCGTTCACGCAATCCACTCCGAAGCAGGATCGAAGCGATTCACCTGCAGACGAGCAGGGGGCTCGAGTGGTTCGTGTCCCGTGTCTATGCACCCTTTCTCAAGAAGGCTTTGCACTGGAGATATGTTTCCCTGAGTATTGCCGTCTGCCTTCTCC
>CAZSUQ010000659.1:0-3609 GCA_964609935.1 uncultured Thermodesulfobacteriota bacterium
CCCCCCATCGCCTTGAGCAGAAAGCCCTGAGAAGATTCGAAGCGGGAAAAAAACCCCGCTGTGTCCATCTCGTAGAGAATCGTGAACAGAGGGATGCCGAACAGGATCGTTGACAGGAGGAAATCAGCGAACCTCTTCCTCTTTTTCATTGCCACCGCGGTGAGTCCGGTGAGGAGCATCCCGACAGAAGCGGTAAGGGGCAGAAGTGTGCGGGCCTTGTGAGTGAGCTGCATTGAAAACTGAGCGGCTGTGTTTCGCGTATAGCCGAGGGTGAGATAATCATTGGGAAGGATCACGGACATGGCGGCCCAGGCAATGGAAAAGGAGAAGGAAAACAGGAGGCCGGCCAGCAGAACGGAGACGAGTTGACTTGCTTTGTAAGGAGGCATCAGGCGCTCGTTCTTTTCTTTGGTTGCCCTTGTTCCACACCTCCATGAAACAATCAAACCACGCAAGAAGCAAGAACCCCCGGCACACTTCCCGTGTACCGGGGGGGGCTGAAGCGCTTGCGTTTCCCACTGCTCGCAGTTGAGCATGTTGCGTTTCGTGCCCGCTTCAACGAGCTGAAGGGGTCAGGGGCTTCCGGTTGATTCCTCTTCTCGGATCTCTGTCTGCTTTTTGTTCCACGTGTGTATCCCGATCGGGAACAGGATGGCGTAGGGAACCCAGACAAAGAAGCGATAGGGGTCGGGCAGGAAAAGGATCCCGGACAGAAAGAGCGCTCTGGTTAGCCAACCGATGATGGACGCCTTGACCGTGAAGAGGCGCTCCCGGGGCCCCTGCGTATTTCGAATCGTAGCGTAGGTGCCGAGGACGCCTCCCATGACACCCACGACGCAGCCGAGGATTCCTCCGATCACTCCTGCATTCATGCGCCTCTCCTCTGTAAAGGGCATCCCTGTCATGTCAGGGGCTTCGAACGATGGAAGGGTCCGCCTTGCTTTCAAAGGAGGTTTACATTGAAGAAGCCCGGGACAGGCCCACGGGCGCTTCTATCGTGGAATCGATGACCTCGAAAAGGGACGAGAGATCCCGGGTGTGATCCATCTGGAGACGGCCTCCAAGTGAAAACAACTTTGTCTGTTCATCGGAAAGCTTTTGTGCGGTAAGGATGATCACAGGAAGATTCTGGGTTTGAGGGTGACAGCGAATCCAGGTCAACACCTCTGTACCGTTTTTCTTGGGCATACACACGTCCAGGATCACGAGGTCGGGCATCTGCTCCTTGATGCAATCCAGAGCCTCCTGTCCGTCACGTGCGATATCCACCCGGTATCCCTCCTCCTCCAGCTGCAGGCGAAGCATCTCGCGGATGCCCATCTCGTCGTCCACCACGAGGACCGACGCGCCCTCTTCCTGGAGCGCCCGGACGCTCTCCATCAATTCGTCTTCCTTGAAGGGTTTCTTCAGAAAGGCATTGGCTCCCAGCAGGATGCCCCTTTCCTTGTCCTGAACCATGGACACCACCAGGACAGGGATGTTTTTCGTTCGCGGATCATCCCGAATGATACCCAGGGTGTCGTGGCCGTCCATCAGGGGCATGATGACATCCAGCATGATCAGATCCACGGATGTCTTCTGTACCTGGCCCAGCAAACCTTCCACGTCCGACGCTTCCAGCACCCTGTATCCCCTCCTCAGGAGCTGGGACCCCAGAAGCCGTCGTACCTTTGGGTTCTCATCCATGATCAGGATGGTCTTATCCATCTGACCTCCCCCTGCAAGTGTCTCCACAATCGACCCCCGGGAGGACGCGGACAGATCGCTTGACGCGGGAAGGATGAAGGTAAAGGTGCTTCCTTCGCCCACCCGGCTCTCCACCCACACATTCCCTCCATAGTGCCCGATGATTTCCTTGCTGATGGGCAGGCCGAGCCCAGTCCCCTTGGGCTTGTCTTTCAGGGTGTCGGAGGCAACCTGTCGGAACTTGTCAAAGATGTTTTCGAATTCCGCTTCCTGGATCCCGAGCCCCTGGTCCGATACGCTCACCCGCACCCATTTCAACGGATCCCCGGACCGCCTGCTCACGAACGGCTCTGCCTTGATCCGGATTTCCGTTCCTTTCTCGGAGAACTTGATGGCATTGCTCAGCAGGTTGGTGATGACCTGGTGAATCCTGTCCCGATCCACGAAAACCTGCGGGAGCTCCTGCGGGATGTCGGTCTTCAACCGGAGGTCCTTCTCCTGAAGGATCTGGTTCTGGGATTCGGTCACATCATGGATGATTTCCTCCACGAAGCAGAGGTCTTCATTGTAAACCATCTCTCCCGCCTCGATCTTGGACAGGTCCAGGAAATCATTGATGAGCCGTGTGAGCCGTTCACTCTCCCGGTGGATGATGTCCAGGAAATCCTTTCTTGTCTCAGGGGCCTCGTTGTCGTACTGGAGGAGGATCTCGGCAAAGGAGCGGATGGATGTCAGCGGTGTGCGAAACTCGTGTGAAACCGAAGAGAGGAAGGAGTCCTTCATCTTGTCCAGTTCCATCAGTTCCTCATAAGCCCGCTGCAATTCCCGGGTCCTTTCCTGAACCCGTTCTTCCAGACGCTCGTTGAGCAGCCGGATCTCCGTCTCCGCCTCCTTCCGGTCCACGACTTCCCGCTGGAGCTGCCGGTTGGTCCTCTGCAGGGCCAGGGTTCTTTCTTCAACGAGCTCTTCGAGGTGCTCCCGGTGCTTCTCCAGCTCCTCATCCGTCCGTTTCCGCTTGGTAATGTCCGTGGAGATGACCTGGATGCCGGTGATTTTGTCTTCCGCTTGGAGGATCCTCATCTTCTCGCGGATCCAGATTCGTCTTCCATCCTTTCTGGCGATTTCCAGCTCAAACGTCTCCACCTCCCTGCCGTTCACGAGGGATTCAAAGACCTCGGTTACACGCGGAATATCTTCCGGATTCATGGTAATCAGTTCGTGCAGGTGCTTTCCTTCCAGTTCCTCCTTCCTGTAGCCTGTCAGCTCCTCGGTGGCCATGTTGCAGGTTCGGACCCTCCCTTCGCTGTCCACCATGACAATGGATTCCGGCGCTGATTCCACCAGCCCCCTGTATTGTTTTTCGCTTTCCCGTAATGCCTCCTCGCTTCGCTTCCGCTCCGTAATGTCCTTGAAACTCTCCACGATACCCAGCAACTCTCCGTGAAGTCCCCGGTAAGGCTTTGCCGTGAGAATGCATGATGCGCGGTGTCCGTCAACAGGCTCCTTTTCCACCTCGCACTCGATCCTCTCCCCCCCCTTCATGATCCTCGTCAGGGGGCAATTTTCGGTGTGACACAGGTGTCCGGGAAACACCTCGTGGCATTTCCTGCCCTCTGCCTCTTCGGGCTTCCAGCCGGACAGCTTTGTGAACGTCTCGTTGACACGGCGGACGGTGAAATCCAGGTCGATCACGCGAATGCCGTCCGATGCGATGTGGAAGATCTGGTTGAGTTCCGCGTGGGTGGCCCTTTCCCTCTCTTCCGCTTTCCTGCGGCTTTGAAGCATGATCTCGACGCAGACGCCCATTGCAATGAAAAAAGCCGCAATGGTGATTCGCTTCCAGAAATCATGTGATGCCGGGGGGAACATCTGATCCAGGAGGGTTCCTTCATGCAGAACGAAACCGTGGAGAGCGGAGTCCAG
>CAZSUQ010000660.1:0-3605 GCA_964609935.1 uncultured Thermodesulfobacteriota bacterium
CGGCAAAGGTGGGGATCTGGGGCCATTCCTTTGGGGGCATGACCGTCATCGAGACGGTGAAAACCGAACCCAGGGTTTCCGCCATGCTTCAGCTGGCAGCCTTCGGGTTTCCCGGGGTGCCGGAGGACGTGGACCTTCCAAGCATGTACCTGTGGGGAAAGCAGGACAAGATGATGCACCCCTTTGCGTTCCTGCACGACCAGGCCATTGAAGAGATGCCGCCCCCGAAATACGTGCTCGATTTCTTTGACACCGGCCATTTTGCCTTCAGCGATCTCTGCCGTTTTATCCCTGACTTCTCGGAGAATGCCGATGGATGCGGATCCGGAACAAGGATCGAGACCGGGGAGCCTTTTGAGAATCCCGGCCACGAGGCCATGCTGGAGATCCTGAATCCCTATGCCCTCGCTTTTTTCGGTGCAACGCTCCTGGATCTGCCGGCATGCGTGGAATACCTGAAAACAAACCCCTTTCCGGACAGGATCGAGGTTCGCACGTACACGGAATGATCGAGCGTGCTGACCCGCATCGTGCATGAAACCTTCATGCTGCGAGCGGCGCGAACATGGAAAAACCTGCTTGATGAGGCCACATGATCCGGAACACCTTTTGCCACGTGCCGGGAATCGGTGAGATCACGGAAAGGAAGCTCTGGGCATCGGGTATCGACTCCTGGGATGCATGCCTGAGCCGGGCCAGGAACCCCCTGCCCGGGAAAAGGGCTGAGAGCCTTCTGCGTGTGGTCAGGGAGTCAGAGGATCATTACCGCCTGAAGGACGCGCGGTATTTCTCCGACCGCCTTCCCTCCCACATCTCCTGGAGGCTGTTCCCGGATTTTCGTGACGAGCTGGCATACCTGGATATCGAGACAACGGGATTGAGCGAATGGGACCATTCCATCACAACGATCTCACTCTATGACGGGAGGTCCGTCTTTCATTATGTTCAGGGAAGAAACCTGGAAGCGTTCGAGGCGGACGTGGACCGGTACAAGGTCCTTGTGACCTTCAACGGCAAGTGCTTCGACATCCCCTTCATCAATGGGTATTTCCGGACCACCCTGAAACATGCGCACATCGATCTGCGCTATGTCCTGAAGAGCCTGGGGATCTCGGGCGGCCTGAAGGGGTGTGAAAGGCAGCTGGGGATCGGCCGGGGGGAACTGGAAGGGGTGGACGGGTATTTTGCCGTCCTCCTGTGGAACGAATACGTTCAGAACGGGAATCCCAGGGCCCTGGAGACCCTGCTTGCCTACAACATGGAGGACACAGTGAACCTGGAGCGGCTCATGGTCACGGCCTACAACCTCAAGTTGAAGGGAACACCTTTCGAGGCGAGCCACCGGCTTCCATCCCCTTCCTCGCCTGTGATACCCTTTGAACCGGACAGGGACACGATCGATCGAATCAAGCGCAGGATGTTCCGCCCTTGACGAGGTTTTGATCGGAGACGGAGAACCCAGATCAGGGGAGCATGCCATGAAGAGACAGGGACAATATTTTTACCCTCCTGCCACGGTCTTTTTCCTGTCTGCGGTCCTGCTGTTTTTCCCTTGCTGCCACAGCAGCAGCGGCCCGCAGGCCGTGAATGAGGAAGGCGTTCCGGCAGGCCCGCTCAGGGCCAAGGCCGAGGCCCACGACAGGTGGCTGGAGCAGTGGCACACACCCGACTACGGGTCCCACCTGCACGTGGTGTTCACCGATGAGAACAGGACCCAGGTGTCGAGCTATGAGGGCCATGGGGACTCCTGCATCTGGACCGGGACCTACATCGCCGCCCAGGTCCACCGTTACCTGGTCACAGGGGAGGCAAGGGCACGTGCCAACGTGATCCGGTCGGTGAGCGCTCTCTCCAGGCACCTGCACGTCACCGGCAGGCCGGGCTTCATTGCGCGCTATGTGGGTCCCACGGACGACCCAGGGCATGCGGGCTATGTGGCTTCTTGTGCCGAAAGGGAGGACTGCCACCTGAAGGAGTCCGGCCCCTACCAGGGGGATTTCTGGGTGGGAAACACGAGCCGCGACCAGTACACCGGCTGGTTCCTGGGCATGTACACCGCTTATGAGAACATTGACGATGCGGCCATGCGAAACCAGATCGCCGCGGATGTGACCCTCGTGCTGGACCGGCTCCTGGCGGACACCTGGATCATCATCGACACGGACGGCAAGCCCTCCACCAAGGCCCCCATCGTGCTTCCCATGATGCAGATGACCTGGTCCCTGATCGGCTACAACCTAACCGGGGAGCAGCGGTTTCTGGATGTCTTCGAATTCTGGGCCAAGCCCCACCGGCGGGATCAGATTCGCCTGACCAACATCGGGGTCATGAACCGATACGCGCAGCACTACGGCCTGAACCTGGCCCACGAGAACTACCTGAATCTTCTTCGCCTCTCACGTCCGTGGCCGGACATGCACGACTTTCTCGTGGAGAGCTTTCGGGAACAGACGCATCACTGGGTGGATCTCCAGCACAACCCCTGGTACACCGCCATCTACCTGGCCGCGGCCGACGTGACGGATCCGGAGGACTTTCAGGTCCACAAGGACCAGATCATCGAGGATCTCACCGACTTCCGTGATCCCCCCAAGTTCAAGTACGCCATGCAGCCTCCGGAGGCGGAGCTCGACCCCGTGTCCATCCGGCTGTATGACCTGCAGCAGGAGTATCCGTGGCTGAAGGACATCATCGGAACCGTGAATATCCAGGCAGCGGAAGCCTACCCTGTAAAGTACCAGTGTTCATCAGGGTTTATCTTCCAGCGCAACATGTGGGCCATCTCCTGCAGCCCGGACGAGGATAGACCCAGGGAGGTGAACTCCGGCCACGATTACCTGGCCGCCTACTGGCTTGCCGCAGCTTACGGGATCCTGGAGAAGAGCGATTAGCGAGGCTATTTTGTGAGTCGGATGTAATCCACGTTGACGGTCCGGGATTCTTTCAGGTGAGGGGAGAATAGGCAGAGGATTCCCATGGATTGCCTGTTCATGGCCCTTGTCTCCGGGGCGTTGAAGACCTCTTCCAGCGGGATCCGGATCTGATTGGGACCGGGCTGCAGCACAAACCTTCCCGTATATCTGTCTTTGTACTGTTCATTGTGGGCCGTGTCATTGATCCTTATGGCCAAGGTCATGGGTTCGCCGCCCTGCAGGAAGAGGTCCAGCAGCAGGGCATCATACCCCTGCCAGTTGCGTACGAAATACCGAATGCTCGTGCCGGGATAGGTGCCGGGATCGATACGGACCTCCATGCTGTACCTGCCATGGGTTGTGTACGACGGTGACCGGGAAATCTCGGCCTGTCGCACCCACCACCTGGACAGCTCCTGCTCCCTCTCAAAAGAGCCGATCACCGGGAATTCCCTGTGCATGAAATATCCGTCAAGCGCGGCCCTGGCCGGAGGGATGGATGCAATGACGAACAGAAGGGTGAAGGAGAACAGGACGGTCCCCCTTACCTTCCGCCCCACCTCTCTGTGGTACAGGACATAGCGAATGGAGAGAAACCCCACGGACCCAAGGAGGTTGTAAAGGAGGTCCCAGGCCTCGAAATATCTTCTTGGTTGCCATATCTGAATGAATTCCGTGGTACATCCCAGAAGG
>CAZSUQ010000661.1:0-3600 GCA_964609935.1 uncultured Thermodesulfobacteriota bacterium
CTGTCACCATGGTGGAGCGGGAAAAATTTCTTTCTGATTGCCGATATACTTACGAAGAAGAGCAGCCAGGCACAACCTTTTCCCGCTCCACCATGGTTATAGCTCCCTCCGGGCAGACCTCGGCGCAATAGCCGCAGCCGTAGCAACGGGCCGGGTCCGCAAGAGTGGAAACGGGTTTACCTTGACGTTCCGTGATCCGACGGGCATTGAAATGGCATACCTTTACGCAATCTCCGTGCGCCTTGCAGCGCGAAAGATCTGTGCGTGAAATATACCTGCCGGGGCGAACCACTACAGACCTCTGATCGATGGCCTCGTTGGCCATGAACGGTATGCAGGTCTGTGAAGAGCAGTGGCATATCCCCGCTTCTCCGGAAAGCATGGTATACACATTGGCAACAAGCCCCATGTTGCGACATTGTTCCTCGAGACCCAGAAGCTCCTCTCTGGTTATGATCGTATACGTGCTCAATTTTCCAAACGCCTCTCCACAGGTGGCAATCTGGATATCCACCTCCAAGGGGGTCTCCATACAACAATCCAGTCTGCCCGCGCTTAGGTCCCGTGCGTCCTTCCCGAGTTCGGTGGTGTGTAAACGGCACGCACAGGGTCCCCTTGCGATGACAAAGTCATCGGGCAGCCCCTGTATGAATTCAACAATCTCATGGTAGGTCATCACCGTTGTTGCGATCGTAATGCTGGCAAGCCGGTCGATGATCTTGTGGACAAGGTGCGAAGGATACTTCTTCTCAACCTGAAGGAATTTGAAGATTCCTC
Organism: uncultured Thermodesulfobacteriota bacterium; assembly: GCA_964609935.1. Classification (GTDB taxonomy): domain Bacteria; phylum Desulfobacterota; class DSWW01; order DSWW01; family DSWW01; genus CAYTRL01. The sequence continues at coordinate 778 of CAZSUQ010000661.1, forward strand.
CCATCAGCATCGGCTCGCGGGGGGCATAGTAACGTATCAATAGTTCGCGCAGTCTGCGGTCCTGGATCGCGAGACGTTCCTCTTCAGGTAGCATCCAGATATTCTTCTCCTGCATGAATTCAGCCCTCAAGGTCTCCTGCGGTCTGTTTCGGCCGTTCGCCCGCTCACCGGGAATCCTTTTGCTGCAACCTCGTTCATCCTATGCTTCGTTTCCTCCCCCTGAACCAGAGGTACAGCCTGCCCACAGGCGTCTCTTGGATAACTTCAAATCCCTGTTTTTCAAGAGCTTGCCTCACCCGGGTCGGGTCCGAGCCCGGGGCGAACCGAGGGATGATCTTTCCTTCGATAAGAAGAAGGACTTCACCTTCGTCCTTCAGCACACGAAAGACCTCTGCAGACACGGCTTCAGGGTTCGCGCAGTGCAGCGCACCGAGGGAGATGCACCTGTCAAAAGAGCCGGCCCGGAACGGGACCTCTTCCATCTTTCCTGTCACATACCGAACAGCCCCACCCCTTTTCGCCGCTCTTTCCACCATGGCCTGCTCCGGCTCGAGCCCCACGCACTCTCCGGTCTTTTCTCCTGCCATCCTTGTCAGAAAACCGGTGCCGGAGCCGAGTTCCAGCACCCTGTTCCCCGGATCGAGCGAATCGAGAAAAAGGTCTTCACCGAAATAACACCAGGGCCGGGGGAGCCCATAGACCGGAGCGATCATGCGATACAGGGAACCGAAAAACCCGTATCTCACCGAAAGCCCTTCACACAGGTGTACCGGAGCCATGATCAGGTCTTGAAGGAGCGAAGGCAGCATGACTTGTTCTCAACTCTCTTCCGGGACGAGTTTCAGGACGGCGAACCCGAACCCGGGCAGGTCCACCGGATAGGCAGACGCGTTTTCCTCTGTCAGTCCGGTGAAGCTCTCACCCGAATACAGATCCAGGACCTGCCCTGTCTTGCCACTCCAGGGTGTATTCCTCAGGTCCGGGAAATAGGATTTTTCAGATTTTGAGAAATTGAGGACCACCAGGGCGGAATCGTCCCCTGCGGTTCTGAAGTAGGTGTAGCCATTCGGAGAGTCGATTTGAACCGTCCGGAAATCGCCCAGGCAGAGCGCCCGGGTCCGGTTCCGCATGTGGATGAGCCTCCGGTAGTGACTGAGCAGGGAATCCGGGTCTGCGTCTTCCTCCTGTACGTTGTTGGTGAGATGATTGGGGGCCATCCGGATCCAGGGGACGCCTGTTGTGAACCCGGCGTTCTCTGAGGAGTCCCAATGCATCGGTGCTCGTGCCGCGTCCCGGTAATCAACAACGATCTCTGTTCCATTGGCCATTCCCACCTCTTCCCCGTAATAGATGAAGGGTGTGCTCGGCAGGGTCAACTGGAGTGTTGAGGCCATCTTGCACCACTTCACATCGTGCTGCAGCAGGCCGAATGACCTGAAAAAGTCGTGGCTCCCCAGTGGGATCGCCTGCTGGCCTCCAGGGGGAAACCGCTCGTACGTGACGGCCATCATGAGATCCGTGAGAAAGGGCGTGTGAAAGTACAGCGAGGGATATATGGCGTAGGTTAGGTCGAAGTTGAAGAACATGTGCAGCTCGTCCGACCCGTTTCCCAGGTAGGCATTCAGCTCATCTGGTAACCCGGCCACCTCACCCACCATGGCCCGGTCGTCGTATTCGTCCAGTACGGCACGAAGTTCCTTCAGGAACAGGTGTGTCATGGGATGATGAGCGCAGTAATCACCGTCCTCGTAGTAGAGGTGTGCGACGTCCAGCCGGAATCCGTCCACCCCGATGTCGAGCCAGAATCGCGCCACGTCCTTGATCGCCTCCCTCACCTCCGGGTTCCAGAAGTTCAGGTCGGGCATCCCGATCCGGAAATGGTGGTAGTAAAGCTGCCCTGTTGTTTCGTCCAGGGTCCACCTTTCATTCCCGATACCGGCCGAGAAGGGGTCAATGCAATGGAACAAAGGCTCATCCGCCCATATGTACCAGTCGCGCTTGGGATTGCTCCGACTCGACCGGGACTCCACGAACCAGGGGTGCTCCGAGGATGTGTGGTTGAACACGCCGTCCAGGAAGACGCGGAGTCCGAGGTCGTGGGCTCGACCGAGGAATTCGAGAAAGTCCTCCATCGTGCCGTAGTCGGGGTTTATGCTCAGGTAATCGGCCACATCGTACCCGGAGTCCACAAAGGGTGTGGGATAGATCGGGGTCAGCCAGATCCCGCCGATGCCAAGGTCGGCAACGTGGCAAAGCTTTGAGGTGAGACCCGGGATGTCACCGATACCGTCTCCGTTCGAGTCGCAGTAACTCCGCGGGAAAACCTCCATGAACGCCACGGACCGGAACCAGTCCGGGTCCAAGCCTTGATCTGGTCCGCCATCATTATCACCTCTGCTGTTGTCACCGGAGCATCCGCCGTTTATCAAGGCGACAAGGGTGCAACAAACAAAAATCGCTACGAATGAGATGAGCCTGTTCCATTCGGTCCTTTTCACCATTCCTTCTGCCCTGCACATTGGGATGTGTCCGGTTGGGGCCCCACCTGTTTCCTCAACTGGCTCAACTGTCGAAATCCCTATACAACCTTGTTCACAGAGACCTGTTGCTGCTTTGACAGATGTGTCGGCTGATGGTAGAAAAGAACGCAAGCCTTTCTTGATGAAACTATATTCAGTTTCAATATATACATTCCGGAGCAGAAGAACAAGAAGAATTAAAGAAGGTATGAACCTATGGTGAAATTCAGAAGAATGAAGAACGACCGGCGCCGGCAAATCATGGAGGCGGCGCTCACCCGATTCGCCAGGAATGGAATGTCAT
>CAZSUQ010000662.1:0-3594 GCA_964609935.1 uncultured Thermodesulfobacteriota bacterium
CTGGCTCACCGAGATATGGGGAAGCCTGGGCAAGGCGCTCGACTCCAACACTGTGGGGGACTTTCTCGGCATGCCCTTGAAGATCGCCTTGAAGGGGACCCGGCCCGTGGACGCGGACAGGGACGGGGCCATGCTCGAGGCGGCCATCCAGGAGCACGCCAACAACGGGGACGTCACACGCCTGGTTCTGGACATCGAGTTCAGGGACGACACCTCACCACAGATTGCGCACGGCGTGAACCAGATCAGCCCGCACATGCGCCTGGAGGACATCAGGGAAACCGGGGCCCCCATCTACCTCTACACGGGATGGTACGACGCGTCCTACGTGCTCTCTGAAATCAACCTCTTCAACAGCCTGGACAGCCAGCCGAGGAAGCTAACCATCGGGCCCTGGGAGCACGGGGGCTGGAACAATATCAGCCCTTTTGCAAAGAGCGACAAGCCCCGCTTCGAGCACGGGACCGAGGCGCTCCGTTTTTTCGATGCCTCGCTCAAGGGAAAAAAGAACGGGATCTTGGAAGAGAAGCCGGTTGCCTACTTCACCCTTGGAGAGGAGAAATGGAAGTTCACCGATACCTGGCCCCCGCCCGGAACCCGGACCGTGCCCTACTACTTCTCAAGAGAAAACAGGCTCACCACGGAACCGCCCCCCTCCCGGGACGGATCGGATCCCTATCAGGTTGATCACACGACCGGAACCGGAACACAATCCCGCTGGGTCTCCCTCGTGAATCCCCTGCACAAGCCTATCGTCTACCCGGATCGCCGCAAAGAAGATGAAAAGCTTCTCTGCTACACGACTCCGCCGCTGGAGACCCCGGTGGAGGTGACCGGCCATCCCATTGTGACCCTGTACGTCAGCTCCAAGGCGGATGACGGCGCCTTTTTCGTGTACCTCGAGGACGTGAACCCCTCCGGGAAGGTGACCTACGTGACCGAGGGGATGCTCAGGGCCGTGCACCGCAAGCTCTCCACGGAAGAACCCCCATACCCGGTTGTGACGCCTTACCGCACCTTTCTGCGCAAGGATGCCCTTCCCCTCGTCCCGGGCGAGGCGGCAGAACTGGTCTTTGACCTCTACCCGGTTTCCTATCTGTTCAAAGAGGGGCACACCATACGGGTTGCAGTGGCAGGCGCGGACAAGGATCACTTCGCCTTTGTTCCGGAGGAGCCCCCCTTGATCCATGTCCTGCGAAATACCGGCTTCCCTTCGCATATCGATCTTCCGGTGATGCAACAGGGTCATCCATGAAACGTATCCTCACCGTAATCGGGACACGGCCTGAAGCCATCAAGATGGCACCCGTTCTTCAAGAGCTGAGGCGACAAGCCGCCTCCTTTCAACCCCTGGTATGCGTCACGTCGCAGCACCAGGAGATGCTGGCACCCATGCTGGAGCTGTTTCAGATCCGGCCGGATGTGGACCTGGAAATCATGCAGGAAAACCAGGACCTGCCTTTCCTCACCGAGATGGCCGTGAACCGGGTCACCCGGACCCTGCGGGCCCTTCAACCGGAAGTACTCCTGGTCCAGGGGGACACCACCACGGCCATGGCCGCCGCGCTGGCAGGTTACTACGAAAAGGTTCCGGTGGGGCACGTTGAAGCAGGCCTGAGGACACAGGACCGGTACAACCCCTTTCCCGAAGAGATCAACCGCAGGTTCATCTCGGCCATGGGGACCTTTCACTTTGCCCCGACCCGAAGGTCCAGGGATGCCCTTCTCAGCGAGGGGCATTCCCCGGATAGCGTGTTCCTCACGGGAAACACGGCTGTGGACGCGCTCCACATGATCAGGGAGATGCCCACGGGGGAGAGCGTTGGGGTAAAGGTTCACGACACGAAGCGCACGATCCTTGTCACCGCGCACAGGCGTGAGAACTTCGGGGATCCGCTTGAACGTATCTGTGCGGCTCTCAAGAAACTCGTGCAGAGGAATCCCGACGTCGAGATCGTCTACCCGGTGCACCTGAACCCGAACGTGCGCGATACCGTGATTCCGTCCCTTTCCACCGTTGAGGGGATCAAGCTTCTGGAGCCCATGGGCTACGTTGACTTCATCCACCTGCTCGAGCGCTGCCACCTCGTGCTCACCGACTCGGGCGGGATCCAGGAGGAAGCACCTGCCTTTGGAAAGCCCGTACTCGTGATGCGGGAGGAGACAGAGCGAAAGGAGGGGATCGAAGCGGGCATCACGGAGCTGGTGGGCACGGACGATGGGCGGATCGTGGAATCCGTTGAGAAGCTCCTCAACGACGAGCAGGCCTGTGGCCGCATGTCCGGCAGGGCCAATCCCTATGGAGACGGGCAGGCGGCCCGAAGGATCGTGGACGTGCTGGATCGCGGGACCTGTACCGAGTGGGTCCCCCCGAAGTGAGAAGCATAGACTTATTTCCTACCAGGATTCGAGTTGTTCGGTGCCATCAGGGATTCCCTTTCCGGTTTGCTTTGGCTACTTCATTTCTTCGTTTAGCCCCCACAGCTGCCCAGGTGTAGGCAGACGACGACCTGGACAACCGCAACGAGGTTGAACAGGGCGTGCATGGCCATGACCGTGAAGAGGGAGCCTGTCCTCACCCTTGCCAGCCCCAGCAGGATCCCCCCGAGGAAGATGGTCGCGTGCTCATAGACGCCGTATTGCGAATGGATGACGGCCCAGGCAAACGACGTGATCAGGACCGCACCCATAATCCCGAACCTGGAATGCTGAAACCCCTGGAAGAGAAATCCCCTGAAGAAGATCTCCTCGAACATGGGCGCCGCAACGATGATCGTCACCCAGAACAAGGGTGCGAACACGGCCGTCCTGTACGCCTGGACCATGAACTCGTGCACGATGGGCTTGCCCAGCAGGTGTGTGGTCGTGTCGGATGCGAGGATAAAGAGGAGGGTGAGACCCAGCCACCGGAGGAGCACACGGGGGGATACCGGCAGGAAGCACAGGTAGCGGGTCACGGAAGGGCCCCTTCGCAGCTTGATCAGCAGGAAGACGAGGCAGGAGCAGAGCACGGCCGTGGCCATTGTTGCCAGGGAAACGAGCAAGCCGTTCTGGTCCAGACGGCTTGCAATGACTTCCATTTCTGCATCGGGGGCTCTCTCAACCTCAGCAGCGATGAACCAGCCTGCAATGAAAAGCTGCACGGCAAGGAAAACCGCCCACACCAGGATCCCGAACCCCGCAGTGGCCAGGAATCCCCAGGATGGCTTCGAAGCCTGCTGCGTTTTCTGTTCTTCCGGACCGGCCAGCTTGAATGAATCCGCATGGTGGTCAACGGGCTGCCGGCTCATCTCGTCTTTCTTCAACCCTGAAGGATCCTGGTCCAATCCTCACCCCTTTGCTCCAGTGAAGTGACTTTGAAATATCACTCCTGATCCAATTAAGGGTTTCAGGTGTTTCGTGCTGTGCAAGGCGACTTTGTAGAGGGAAGGAAAAGCACCACCAGGATATACAGAAAAGAATCGCAGGGTGTCAATTTTTGACAAGAAAAGATCCCGCGAATCATAATAAGGAGCACGTTTCTTTCTCTACGGGAAAAGCGAGGCTCGTTTGGGCACCGCATCCACACAGGACTTGAACAGAAGCGCATGGGTT
>CAZSUQ010000663.1:0-3591 GCA_964609935.1 uncultured Thermodesulfobacteriota bacterium
AGAGGGCCCTGATATCCTTTATGTCTTACATTAACTCTTAAAGAAAATCAACTAAAAATTAAAAATATTTCTTTGGAAGAAGGTCTCAAGGGGGATCTTTCATGAGCAGGGACGGAGGGCGCATTTCATGGGTGGGGATGGAGAACGCGCGGGTCAGGAAGGAAACGTATTCTACCGTGGAAGGTCAGGCGGCTTCCTTGTCGTCATCGCCTTCAGTCTGTCCTGCCTGCTCTTCCTGTGGCTTGGGATAAGCCCAGCCGGCCCAGGCCTGCCTGATGGAACGAATGATGAGAGGCTGAACGATCTGTTCAGCAGCCTTGCCGTAGAGAAGGTCAAGGTGATTGGCTCCTTCCACGACAAAATCCAGCTGCTGGCTTTTTTCGGTGGAGATGTCGACCCGGCTCAGGTCCTTCACATTACCGAGCCTGTATACCTTCTTCAGCTTGTGGGGATAATGATGGCCGAATTTCATGTTGGCAGGCGGGCCCAGCGGATCGTCGGTTCCCCAGAAGTGGAAAAGAGGGATCTCCTCAGGGAAGAAGGACAGCATGTTGGAGTAGTTGATTCTGGATTCATCCATCCGCTTGAATCCTTCGCCGTTGTAGATCGCCTTCAGGAACTGGAAGCCCAGTCCCAGGGGGAAGGATTCTCCCGATTCCTGGAGGTAGCGCATGACGAATTGCCGGTCTTTCTTGTGATTCTTCGGGCTGATGAGCGGGTTGAGCCCGCCCATGTTCGTATTCAGGATCATCTTGGCCCCTGCCCGAATACCGGGAAGACGCGTGAGGAACCAGATCGACTCCCTGAACGGCACGTAGCGGAGCCGGAAGATGCGGGAGACGTGGTTGAGCCAGAGGCTCAAAGGAAAGAGAACATGGCTCATTTTCTGGAAAAACTTGGGAGAACCGAGGGTGATCACGCCACGAATCATGGACAGGCATTCATTGGCCTCCTCCAGGGGCGGCAGGATCCGGTCGAGCAGGTCGCGCTGCCGGTCCGAGAGCATGTCCAGTCTGTGGAAATTCTTTCTCAGGCTCCAGTTCAGGATCATGCACTGGGAAATGATCCCTCCCATGCTGTGCCCGATCAGAATCACCGGCTTCTTACGGGCTCGGCGGTAGACGAACCGAACCACGGTGGCCAGGTCGTAGTCGATCATGGTGTCCACGGTGCACAGCGGGTCGAACTTTCCCTCGTTGACCCCCATGCCCCTGGGATCGAACAAGTAGACCCAGAATCCCATGTCCGCCATATCCTTGGCCATGGAATAGCGGTTGTTGATGTTGAAGCAGTTGCTGTTGCACCCGATCCCCGGCACCATCACAAGGGATGGACGGCTGTCGCCCGCGGTCACCTCCTCCATGCTGGCAAGCCTGCGGAACTCGATGGATTTCCCTTCGTCGGTGAAGTCCGTGTAGTGGAGAATCTCGTAATCCCCGCGACCGTTCTGCTCCTTCTCCTCGATCTCCATCTCGAAGTAGGCCGGGGCACGCTGCTGCCGGAGCGTCTCCTTCATGATCCGGCGACGGTGAGAGGCTGTGATGATGTCAGGGATGTGATGTTTGGGGATATGGAACCGATCCTCGGCCAGCCTCGTGAGCTCCGGTTCGGACAGCATGATCACGTCTTCCATGAGCCCGATCCGTTCCTTGTCCAGTTCGTCCTTAAGGACCAGCTTGATCTCGTTTCTAGGGATTCGGGTGCCGGTGACCTGAAAAAAGATGTGATACAGGGTGAGGGCGAGCTTTCCTGCAGCCCGCACCCGGATCTCCTCCTGGCTCTGCAGCAGTTTCTGGGAAACCGGAAGCCCCAAGCGCAACTGCCCCTCGTAGATCCGGCTGTACAGATTGTAGCTGTAATTGGTCCAGGCCGTGGGTGTGGAGTTCAACAGAAATCTCAAGCTCCTGTCGACGAGTCTTTTGTCCGTGCTGTCTTTCTTTTTCATGGCTGGATCGACCCTTTTCGGGCTCTCTCTGAACGCCCGGTATTCTCCTTCACTTGGTGGGGGAATGTTTGAATCTTTTGTTTATCTATATGAATCGGCAATATATTGAGCCACCTTGACGTTCTTAATGAATAGCCTTTTCAGAGGGTTTTTTCAAGCGCCGATAGGCTGTCTTGTTTTCATTGACATTTCACATCCATTTTCCTAAATTGACGCAGATTCAATACCTTTTGATTGAAAAAATCCGGGAGTGAGCATCTCATGGGACCAAGCTCCAAGAAGAAAAAGGTGCCGGCCAAGAAGAAAAGAAAGCCCCCGCCGTCCTCTCCGAAGAAGACGCCGGCAAAAAAGGCCAGGAAAGACAAGAAGCCTCCCCTGAGTCTCGTTACCGGTGCCTGCGGTTTCATCGGAACCACGATGATCGAGGTGTTGAGCCGTGCCGGGCACCGCATCAGGGCAACCGACCTGGCTGAAGCCTACGTGCAGGAGGACAGGGAAAAAGGTCGGTTTCCAGGCATTCTGAAGGACCTGGGCATCGAGTTCATTCCTTCGGATATGACAAAGCCCGAGACGTTGAGGGATGTGGCGGCAGGGGTGGATCATGTCTTTCACATTGCCGCCGTCTTCAGCTACAGCGCTCCCTGGGAGCTCCTCAAGCGCGTCAACGTGGACGGAACAAGGGAGCTCTGCAACCTGCTTCTCGAGGAGAAATCCTTTGACAAGCTCGTCTTGTGGGGCGCAGGAGGCGTTTACGGCTTTCCGCCGCCCGAATTCCTGCCCGTGAAGGAGGAGGATCCCAAGGCGCCTCCGAACCATTACCTGAAGAGCAAGCACGAACAGGAGCAGCTGGTCATGCGACTGGGTCGCACAAGGGGCTTGAGGTACAGCATCGTAAGACCCACCGGGGTCTATGGGCCCCGATGCGTCTACGGGATGGGACAGATGCTCATGACCCTTGCAAAGACCCGTCGATTGATGATCCCCGGAAACTTCACCACAAGGATTCCTTTGGTCCATGTTCGCGATGTGTGTGAAGCCGCCCTGTTCCTCTCCCAGAACAAAGCGTCCGATGGAGAAGCCTACAATCTCAATGACGACACGCTGGTGACGGTTGTGGAGTTCACCAGGATGATGGCCGACATTCAGAACAAGGGCATGACCGTGCTTCCCCCGGTCCCCATCCCTCTCCTGAAGCCGATCCTGCTGGGCGCGGCAACCGTGGAGGGATTCCTTTCCCGGTTCCTCACACAAAAGCCGCCAAACCTGGAAAAAGACACGATACGATTCCTCGGGAAGGACATCACCTACAGCAACCAGAAATTGAAGGACCTGGGATATCGATTCCTCTATCCGGATGCGCGCAAGGGGCTCGAGGAAACCCTGGACTGGTACGGGAAGGAAGGGTGGGTTTGACGGGGTGCAGCCCCCCCCGCCTCATTCGAACAAAGGAGCCGGCACATTGGCAAAGCGGATCAAGATACCGGAGTCCACCAAAGAAGAGGCCTTCCAGGAGGCCCTACAGACCTTCCAGGGTCTGCTGCGCATCGACACCACGAACCCGCCTGGAAACGAGAAAAAGGCATGTGAATTCATCGGGGATATCCTGAAGAGGGAAAAGATCCCTTTTGAGATCCTGGAAAGCGATC
>CAZSUQ010000664.1:0-3582 GCA_964609935.1 uncultured Thermodesulfobacteriota bacterium
TGAACGAGGAGAACTCAACGGTGTGTACTACATCATTGCAGGAGGTGGGGGAGGGGGGTTGGACTACTTCTGCCAGGACTGGCCGCATGTGGCGGTTTCCCAGTACATCCATCACTACGTGACCGTGGATATCGACGGTGCCTCGTTGACACTGGAGGCCCATCGTACGGATGGGTCGGTTTTCGATACCTTTTCCGTGGTTAAATAAACCAATGCCTTGATTCCCTGATTTGAACAGTCCGTTTCAGAACGGGCTACACATTCTTTCGTTGTGGATGATCCTTCAAACAAGGGTGTCGTTAAGGGCCTGAAGGGAGGAGCCATGAAAAGAATCGTGCCTTTTCTTGTCCTGATCTGTTCCCTCTTTCTGTTGGCAACCTGGACAGAAGCAGAGGAGGGAGGCGAATTCCTGCTTTGTGTCGAGATGAAGAACATCTCCCTCAATGATCTCATGGACCAGGTAGAGGTTTTGAAGGATCTGGACACCTGTGCAATCGCAAAAGGAAAAAACGAGGAACTGAACAACCTGGATCGCCTGGGGATTGCATACGGAATCCTTGATGCGGACCCGGAGGACAAGGAGTATTTCCTTGTCTACGGACACGATACGGAAAAGCTTCGGACCCTGGGTCCTCTCGGAGATACGCTTTACGAGGGAAAGGCGTGGGCCCTGGTACGTACGGGCCAGGAAAGCGCACTGCGGATCGCAGGCCTTGGATTCGAAATCGCCAGGCTTTTCATGGACCCCATGAGGCCCGTGCCCGAGTTCTCGGCCCTTTCAGAGGATATCTTCACCATCCATCCCGAGATCCAGGACATGGTGGCCGACGTCAGCCAGAGCAACCTGGAGGCGACCGTCAACGATCTGGTGGATGCGGGGGGGCATGGCACGAGAAAATCCAACACGGACGGCGGACATTGGGCGGCCCAGTACATCTACGACGAATTCGTCTCTTATGGAATTGCGGATGTGAGCTTTCACGACTTCAACGTGAATGCCGACAACGTGGTGGCCGTCATTCCGGGTGATGTTTTTCCGGAGAACATATTCGTCCTGGGCGGACACTTTGATTCCATCGCCAACTTCAGTGCTACTGCACCGGGCGCGGACGACAATGCGTCCGGGACCGCGGCGGTGATGGAGTCGGCCCGGATCATGAGCGGTTATCCATTTGAAAACACGGTGGTCTTCATCGCCTTTGCCAGCGAAGAGTTCGGGCTGATCGGCTCGAATGCCTATGCACAGGAAGCCTCCCAGAGAGGCGACAACATCATCGGCATGCTGAATGTGGATATGGTCGGTTACCTCCATGCCGGGGATGCGGTGGACGTGGACATCTACGCAGGGAGCGGGTCCTCGGGGCTTCGGGATCTTGCCCTGTGGGCAACGGAGAACTATGTTCCTGGCTTCCCCGCCATTGTGGGGGCCGGCTCCAGTGGGTCGAGCGATTACGCCTCTTTCACCTCCTACGGGTATCCGGCCATCTGGTTCAAAGAGGATTTTCCCCAGGATTCGCCCTATATCCATACAACCAACGATGTCGTGGGAGTGAGCCTGAACAACTTTGAACTGGCAACGAACTGCACGAAATCGATCCTGGCCACACTGGCCAGCCTGGCAGAGCCTGTGGATGAAATCGCCATCGGCCACACGCCCCTGGAAGATACGGATGATACCGTGAACCCCTACGTCGTCGTGGCAAACGTGGTGTCCATTGAGCCGCTGGCATCCGGCTATCCTGTGGTCCGATACGCGATCAACGGGGGTGGCTTCACGGACCTGATGATGACACCCACCGGCAACCCGGACGAATACGAGGCGGGCATCCCTGCGCAACCCTTGGACACCGTGGTGGGCTACTACATAGAGGCACAAGACGACCTGGGCTCCAGCGACACCTCTCCTGCGGCGGCTCCGGGCATGACCTATGTATTCGATGTTGAGGAGCAGGGCGGCGGAGGTTGGTTTGTCGCCGAGATGGACGCATCGGTGATCAAGGGGACGGCGTCTCACAGTGAAGTCATGAACTATGCCGTTGTTCTCATCCTGCCCGCAGTGGTTGTGCTTTTCTGGAGAAGAAGATGTTATACCCTCAAAAGGTTTTCCATGTAGCCTGTGATGGAACCGTCTGGATGTTCATTGAGTCGGTTCCAGGCAATCGATTCCAGAGGCTGCTCGAGCCTTTCCATGAAGTGGACGATGGCGGGATGGGAATAGATGTCCTTCGGGTTGCCCTCTATCCTGTTTGCTTCCAGCCAGGAGGCGGCTAACAGATCATGTGCCAGAAGATCTTCCGAGGCGAAAATCAGCCCATGATCGGGCCGAACGATTTCCCCTTGATCGGGTCCGAGGGTGGTCATCACGGCCCTTCCCGATGTGACGGTCAACCTGACCTTTGACTCGATTTCAGGCACGTGGTTGATCTCCTCATACATTTCCTGGAACCTGCCAAAATTCAGGTGGAAGACGAGGCGGCTGTCATCCCTCAGAAAACCCACGGAGATCTTCATGCCAAAGGTCGTTCCGGCCATGAAGTGATTGGCAACCCTGGGCAGGTTGATGATGTGGTCCACATCATCGATGGCGGTTGTGACATAGATCGGTTGCTTCCAGAGATGAGACCCTGTTGGGTAGGTTGCCCTGTATGCATCGTACCCGTTCTCCTCGAAGAAACAGGGCGTCACACCGGGTTCCTCCATCACCGCAAGGAGCCCCGCGGTCCGGCAGCATTCACGGGATGAGCCCCTTCCCCAACCAGGGGTATAGAGTACGTGTTCCACGCCGCTTTGGTCTCCAACGATGATCTCTCCGGCTCCCTTTTCTTTCAGCAGTTCAATCATGCATTTGAGCGCCCATGGATCGGTTGTGGCCGGGAAAGGGTTGCCCGAGTTCAGTGCAAGCTTCAAAAAGACCTTGTCTCCCCCGGAAAGCCAGGAGAAGTCCGTTGCGTTTTCCACCATGGACTTAAAAAGGTGAGAGCTCTTTTCATGTTTGTCCTTCTGTACCCAGGCGCTGCTCACACGGTGTTTGTTCAGGGTCAGGTTGGTAAGAGGGGCCGGGCCGCGGGAGTCGCCGCATCCTGTCAACAGGGACGGGCTGGTTGCCATGAGACCCAGCCCTGCGGTCAAAGACAGGAACTCTCTTCGCGTCATGCCGTTTTCATCCGTCATGGAGGTCTTCTCCCTTGGTAGAGTTTGGGTCACCCTGAAGGATTCTCCTTACGCCCGGTTCCAGAATGCGCACCTGCCAGCGCATGAGCGGGCCGCACTCCATGATCTCCTCCAGGGTTCCGGGCTTGTTTCGTGCGATGTTCGTCAGAGCGGACCGGGGACTGAGTATGGAGGATGCGATCCCCATCTCCTCTGCCAGCCTGTCGCATTCGGCACGGAGGGCTTCCAGGAGAGCCGTGGGCACCGGTTGATGTCGCTTTTTCCGCCTGTGCTCCGGCCATCGTGACTCGGGTTTTCCTGCAGCCTCCCGGAGAGCCTCTTTCAAGGCTTGAAGGCGTTTCCCTTTGCAATTTCGGGGAAGCTTGAGGTGCGCCCGGAGAGCCCCCTTCGAGTCCGAGGCGACCTTGACGG
>CAZSUQ010000665.1:0-3582 GCA_964609935.1 uncultured Thermodesulfobacteriota bacterium
ATCGTGCTCCTCAGGAATAAGAAGGTCTTTCTTGCGGTCGAAGTCGAGGAATCAGAGGTCCGCCCGAAGGTGGTCCTTGGTGATGTCTTCGGCATCGTCCTGGCGAAAATGATTCGTATCAAAGGCAAACCCTATCCTTTAGATGACGCCCTTCTCATCGTAGCCATTGCCGCGAGTGAAAAAGGGAAACGAACCCAGAAGTATGCCCGACTTGAACGCCATCTCGGCAAGTACCTGACCGTGCTGAATGAATCGCCGATCGGAACCGGCGTCAAGAAGATACGCCTGGTGACCGACACGGTGGACGACCTGGTCAGAAGGATCGAGCGGCTCATCCGGCTTGAGATGAGCAAGGAGATCCATGCGGAATAGAAGAGACATTGAGTTCGTCAGCTACCGATCTCCGGACCCTCTTACCCTTTCAACAAGTCCCGAGAAATTTCAAAAATTCCCCTCCGGTTGACACTCCCTCTCGTCCCTCATGAAGCTTGATGCTTTAAAGGCAATCGTTTAGAGTACGGCTCTGGGCAGCTGATGGGAATCGTGCGGACAGGATTTTCGAAAGGCCGATACATGAAACCTACCCCTGGGATCTGTGAACTCTGCGGACATCACGTTGCTGTTCGTCAGAAGGCTCATGTCGTGGCGGAAGGGGCGAAGAAACAACCAAATATTCTGATGCTGTGCCCTACATGTCACGTCATGTTCGACACTCATGTGAAGCCCAAGCTTTTCAAGGTACTTTCTGCTTTCGGAGTAAAGGGCCTCCCTGAATCGTGGAAAAAATCGATCTACCAGCAGGCAGCAGAGGCTTCATCCAGATCCAGGGGAAAGTAAGGGAACTGATGTGACGAAGCATCTAGCAGCATATAAGACATACGACAACAGGCAGCATTTCAAGGAAGACACGTGATGGCGACTCGTAAGCGACTCGTGACCGCACATCTCGAAGCCGTTTCCTGGCGGGTGTTCGAGCAATACCCGGATGTGGTCCGCGATCTGATTCGCGGTCATTCTGGTATCTACGCCCTCTTCAAGCGAGACCGGCTTTACTACGTTGGCCTGGCCAGCAATCTCATGAGAAGACTGAAGCAGCACCTTCGCGATCGTCACCACGGTTCCTGGGACCGCTTCAGCGTCTTTCTGACACTTGATGACCGCCACATGAAGGAACTGGAGGCTCTTTTAATCCACATTTCCTCACCCCAGGGGAACCGTCAGGGAGGCAAGTTCGCCAGGTCGGAGAACCTCAAGCCTGAACTGAACCGTCTGATGCGTGAAGATGATGCTGACAACCGTGCAGTTCTACTTGGAGGGAAGGTTCACCGTCAGCGGCGCCGGCAAAAGGGAGCGCGAAAAAAAGGATCCGCTGCCTTGGCCGGGCTTCAGGATCGTCGTCGTACACTCCGGGCTGAATACAAAGGGGAAGTCTACAAAGCCACGCTCCGCAAGGATGGTCAGATCAGGTACGATGGAGAGCTTTACGACACTCCTACAGCTGCTGCAAAGATAATCGTCCAGGGGCGAGTCAACGGATGGAACTTCTGGAAATACCGTGATCCGAAGAAGGGATGGATTCCCTTGGCTGAGTTGCGCCGGTGATCTCTTCGACCATGTGCAGAAGGAGTCGGAGGGCTGACCGCTCTGCTGGATAGTAGGTTCTGGAGCTTTCGGCACCGAGTAAAGTAGGCGCTCATGGAGCTTCGAAAATGACTTGACCCTTCTCGTTGCATAGAAGAAGCGAGGAAAGAGGATATTTCATTACGACACCGGTTACGGTATTCACTACCTCCGTTCGTCCTAAAACAGCCCGCTCTGTTTCGTTCTGGTCCATGAACCCCAAGCCGTTCTCATTCAGGAAGGCCCTCGTCTTCCCGTTTGCATCCGAGAAGAACAGGGCTTGCTTGTACAGCGCGGCCCGCGGCTTCCCGTTTGCATACAAGAATCTCAGGCCGTTATCGTTCAGCGCGACTCCCGCCTCCCCGTTCTCGTCCCAGAATCCCAGGCTGTCCTCGCTCAGCCCAAACCCCAGATTTCCATTCTCGTCATAGAACGCCAGGATTTCCTTGTCCAACCAGACCCGCGTCTTCCCGTCTGCGTCCCTGATGATCAGTTTCTCCGCCTCCAGAACCTTCTGCTCCGGCAACGCATACCCCATCAGCACAATTGCAGCGAACACTACCAGTGTCACGCCTCCCCCCAGCTTCATCCGGCGATTCTCTTTTTCGAGACGGGAAAAGCGTTGTTCCATGTTGAATGCCGCAGGATCTTCCATGATTTTCTCCTCATTTCCCATGCTGAGGTCTATGCCGCAGGGCACACCTCCAGACATGGATGGTTCCAAGCTAATCGTCCTGTCCCAGGGCAACTGATTTTACCGAAGATGGGGGGATATTGCACGGTGGCAATGAAATTTATCTACTTATTGAAATAGTAGTTACATGCATGACCGACCGGTGTGAAGTCTCGATATTTCGTAAAATCCTGCCATCAAAAGGATGGTAATCGATGCCCGAATCACGCGGTTTTCCTCGAACTCACTCGTCACTGACCAGCTATTGCCCGGACTCTCTCTTTTTTCCTCGTTTCTGCCCCCCGATCCCGCTGATTCCTTTTGAAAACGGCCCTTCACGGGCGTAACATGAACCGGAAGAGCCCTGAACAGGGGCTTTCAGGCACTTGGGAATTTGGCAGGAGAACAGATCGTGAAACCGCCTGGGAGCGGACCGGAAGAAGAAGCCCGTCTGGAGATCGATGCCTCCCTTAAGCAGTCTGGCTGGGAAGTCCAGGACTGGGATGAGATGAACGTCTTCGCCGGCCCGGGCGTGGCGGTCCGGGAGTTCAGGCTCGAAACAGGGCACGGGAAGGCTGACTACCTCCTCTTCGTTGACGGGAAGGCTGTCGGCGTGCTGGAGGCGAAGAAAAAGGGGCACACCCTCTCCGGCGTCGAGGTCCAGGCCGGAGAATACTCGAAGGGGCTTCCGACCAGCCTCGATGCTCCGTTGAAGCCCCTGCCCTTCAACTACATCAGCACAGGTGCGAGAACCCGGTTTTTCAATCTCCTCGATCCGCACCCGCGAAGCCGGGAGCTCACGATCAACCACATCCACCGGCCCGAGACACTGGCCGAGTGGCTTGCTGCAGATCCTCTCCCCCAGTGGGCCGGTGCCTGGATAGCAGCAGAGCAGATGCCTGAAGGAGGAGCCTACGGCACACCCCCATCCACCTTGCGCTCTCGACTTCGAGCCATGCCGCCCATCCGCATTGCGAACCTCTGGAAGAACAAGATCGAAGCGATCACCAACCTGGAAAAGTCGTTCTTCGAGGACCGGCCCAGGGCATTGATCCAGATGGCCACAGGGAGCGGGAAGACGCTCCTCGCCATCACGGCCATCTACCGCCTGATCAAGTTTGCCGGGGCACGCCGTGTCCTCTTCCTCGTGGACCGCTCCAACCTTGGAGAACAGGCGGAGAAGGAGTTCGCCAACTACGACACACCCGATGACGGGAGGAAGTTCAAGGAGCTGTACAACGTCCAGCGGCTCACGTCGAACAAGATCGGCTCGTCGAGCAAGGTGGTCA
>CAZSUQ010000666.1:0-3579 GCA_964609935.1 uncultured Thermodesulfobacteriota bacterium
TCGAATGTCCGGATGAGGAGTCCCCGGATCGACCCGTCACCGCCCGAACCGCCGCTGTCCGCTCAAGGCCCTCCACCAACACCTCCGACACCATCCGAAAGGTCTCGGACAGCGAGTACATGATCGACGAATCCGAGGTGGAAAAGGCCCTGGCAAATATCAATCAACTCATCACCCAGATCCGGGTCGTTCCGAATTTTCAGGATGGAAAGGCCAACGGCTTCAAGGTCTTTGCCATCAAGCCCAAGAGCATCTTTTCCAAGATCGGGCTGAAGAACGGGGATGTGATCCAGCGGGTCAACGACACGGACATCACATCGCCGGACAAGGCCTTTTCCGCTTTTCAGGAACTGAAGAACGAGAAGAGTCTCAACGTGGAGATCCTCCGCAGGGGATCGTCCAAATCGCTCCAATATGAAATTCGATAAACCGAAACCCCATGGCCAGGGAGTTCTCGATGGTTAGAAGAAGAGCTTGGATGATACCCTTGGACCTGTTTTTGGTCTTCCTCTGTTTCGCTTGGGCCGCATCGCCTCTGTTCGCCGAGGAGGGAGCACCTGAAGACGGCGAAACCATGATCACCATGGACTTCCAGGAAGTGGAGTTGCCGGTCCTCATCAAATTCATAAGCGAGTTGACCGGAAAGAACTTCATCGTGGACGAAAAGGTCAAGGGGAAAAAGGTTACGGTCATATCGCCCACCAAGATCACCAAGGATGAGGCCTATGCCGTATTCGAATCAATCCTGGACATCAAAGGGCTGACCACGGTCCCGGCGGGAAAGGTCATCAAGATCCTGCCCACCAAGGAGGCCACGGCACAAAGCCTGAAAACCATCGTGGGCAAGGAACGGGCCCCGGTGTCCGACATCATGATCACGAGGCTGATCCCGCTTGAATATGTCAACGGCGATGAGATCGTCAAGATCCTCAAGCCGCTCATGTCCCGAAACAGCCAGATTGATGCCTACGCTCCCACCAACACGCTCATCATAACGGACACGGCTTCCAACATCGTTCGCCTGATGCGCATCCTGAAGCAGCTGGATGTGGAATCGGATGAGATGATGATGGAGGTCATCCCCCTGGAATACGCCTCTGCCGAGGTGATGGCCAGTCAACTTCAGGATATCGTGCAGACCTTGACCGCGCCCTCTCCCACGAGCACTGCAAGCAGAACCACAAGCAAAAGGAGAAGCAGCAGGAGCCGACGAACAACGCAGGCCACGACCGGTAAGGGCGAGTTTGCAGGCAAGATCATCGCCGATGACCGAACCAACTCGCTGATCATCCTTTCCACGAAGAGCCAGCTCTTAGAGATCCGCGAGCTGGTTCGTAAGCTCGACTACGACACGCCCCGTGCCTATGGGAACATCAATGTCTATTACCTGGAGTACGCCAGTTCCGAGGACACGGCAAAGGTCCTGAGCGACCTGGTCTCCGGCGCCCGGTCCATGGGTTCGGCGGCCAAGAAAGGGTCCGGTGCCACACCCCCCAGCCTGGCCAGGACCCTGGCCTCCTTTGAAGGCGAGGTGAGCATCACGGCAGACGTGGCCACGAATTCCCTCATCATCGTGGCCACGCCCAGGGATTACCAGACCCTGAAGAACGTCATCCAGAAGCTCGACATCCGCAGGAAGCAGGTCTATGTGGAAGCGGTGGTCATGGAGGTCAGCCCGAACTTCCTTCAGGATCTCGGATTCGAGTTTCGAGGCGGGGTTCCCCTGGAAAGCGGGGACGTTGTGGACAATGTCCTGCTCGGCGGATCGAACTTCGGCCAGGGAACCGACACCATGTTCGAAACCCTGGCCGGGCTCAGCGGAGCCACCACGGGCACGGGTACGGCAACAACCACATCCACCTCTCTCTTTCCCATGGTGCTGGGAAGCCAGAGCGGACTCACGCTGGGAGCCGTTTTCGACCGGATCAAGATCCCGGGTCCTGGAGGAGAGGACATCTTCCTGCCGGCGAACCTTTTCCTGCTTCACGCGTTGCAGGGCAAGGGAAGGTCCAACATCCTGTCCACGCCGCACCTGATCGCCATCGACAACGAAGAAGCCGAGATCGTCGTGGGCCGGAATGTGCCCTTCATCACCTCCACCAGCCAGACCACGGTGAGCACGGTGCAGCAGGTCCAGCGGGAAAACGTGGGCATCACCCTGCGAATTACACCCCAGATCACCGAGGGGGACTACATCCAGCTGGAGTTGTACCAGGAAATCTCGGCTCTCATCTCCAGCCCCATCGGCCAGGACGTGAACACCGTGGGCCCCACCACCTCCACCCGAAAGGCCACCAACGCCGTCCTGGTCCGGGACGCGCAGACCATCGTCGTGGGCGGGCTCATGGAAGACCGCATCACGAGGACGAAGAGCATGGTGCCCTGGCTGGGGGAGATTCCCCTTCTCGGGTGGTTCTTCCGCTATGAGAAGGACACGGTTGACAAAAGCAACCTGATGATCTTTCTCACCCCCACCATTGTCCGTGAAGACCAGGATGTCCAGAAGATGTACGAGGAAAAGAAGCAGAACATGATGCAGTACAAGAAGCGCCACAAAGTCACGGATAAATACCAGGACATCAAGCCCTTCAAACAGAAGAAGGCCCCCCTGGATTCCCAGGGGTTGGCGCCCTTGGGAACAGGCAGGCAGGGCGCAGGGGCCGGATCCTCCAAGGCCACCGACGGCCGGCACACCACGCTCCCTGAATACACGGTCACCATCAAGGGTGCCCGTCCGATGGAGCTACCCGATCCACGCACCCTGGATTCGGGAAAGAAGCCGGAAGACCCTGCAAAGGAACCGTGAGGGGAGCAGATCCCGCATGAATCGTCCATCCGAGGCAGGAAAGGAGACAACAACCTCCCATGCCTTTTGATCCCAGACAGATCGGTGAAATCCTCCTGGAAAACACCGACTTGACCCCGGAACAGCTCCAGAGCGCCATTGAGGTTCAACTGGAGCGGGGCGGCAGGATCGGGGAAATCCTGGTGAGCATGAAACTCCTTTCAGAGGAGGAACTCTACCGGGCCATCAGCCGCCAGTTGGATATCCCCTACTGGAGCGAGATCCCCGAGGGGGAACTCGACCTGGATCTGCTTCGAGCCGTTCCCATCAATTTCTGCAAACAGCATGCACTGATCTCCCTGAAGAAGGATGGGAACGTGATTCATGTGGCCATATCCGATCCCCTGAACCTTCCGGCCCTGGACGACCTCCAACTCCTGCTCAAGCAGCCGGTGCGCCCCATCCTGGCCAAGGCCTCCACCATCCTGAACACCATCAACCGTTCCTATGACCTCATCTCCGACACGGCGGAAACCATGGTCAAGGGGATGAGCGAGGATGATGACCTGGGCATCCTGGCCACGGAGCTGGAAGAGCCTCAGGATCTGCTGGACGTCACGGACGAAGAAGCCCCGATCATCCGCCTGGTGAATTCCGTGCTCTACCAGTCCGTGAAGCAGCGTGCCAGTGATATCCATATCGAACCCTACGAGCGGGACCTGGTCATCCGTTTTCGGATCGACGGCGTTCTCTACGACACGGTGCGCCCCCCCAAGCGCATCCAGTCCAGCGTC
>CAZSUQ010000667.1:0-3579 GCA_964609935.1 uncultured Thermodesulfobacteriota bacterium
CGCAGGACCTGGCACAAGCCCTGAAGGTGGCTGCGGAGAAATCCCTCTCGGGTGTCTATCATGTGACCAACAAGGGGTCCTGCAGCTGGTTCACCTTTGCAGAGACGATCCTGGAGGTTGCCGGGATAACGGAGACCCGGGTTCTGCCCATGACCACGAACGAGCTGGGGAGGCCCGCTCCGCGCCCGGAAAACTCCGTTCTGGACTGCACGAAGTTCGAAACAGACAGCAGCATGCGTTTACGGTCTTGGCAAGCTGCATTGAATGACTACCTGAATCCCTGAGCAGAGAGAAAGGAACACACACATGGAAAGGGTTTTGATCACGGGAGGGGCGGGTTTCATCGGATCTCATCTTAGCGAACGGTTTCTCGCGGAAGGCTTTGAAGTGGTCTGCATCGACAACCTCATTACAGGATCCAGGAACAACATCGCCCACTTGTTCGAACACGATAGATTTCACTTCATCAAGCAGGACGTCACCGAGTACATGTACCTGAAGGGGAACCTGGATTACATCCTGCATTTCGCCTCTCCTGCCAGTCCCATCGACTATCTCCAGTTTCCGATTCAGACACTGAAGGTCGGCTCGCTCGGCACACACAAAGCGCTGGGGCTGGCCAAGGAGAAGGGGGCCAGGTTCCTGCTCGCCTCCACCTCAGAGGTCTATGGAGACCCTCTTGTGCACCCCCAGCAGGAGGATTACTGGGGGAACGTCAATCCCATCGGACCGCGGGGCGTTTACGACGAGGCGAAACGGTTTGCAGAAGCCATGGTCATGGCCTACCATCGGGCGCACGGGGTGGATACGCGGATCGTGCGGATCTTCAACACCTACGGACCCCGCATGCGCATCGATGACGGGCGGGTCGTGCCCACGTTCATTGCCCAGGCCCTGCGTGGAGAGGACCTGACCGTCTTTGGCGACGGCTCGCAGACCCGAAGCTTCTGCTATGTGAGCGACCTTGTGGAGGGGATCTGGTGTCTACTGTTCAAGACGGATCGCCATGACCCCGTCAATCTTGGCAACCCAACGGAAATGTCCGTCCTCGACTTTGCCAAGGCCATTCTCAAATTCACGGGATCCAAGAGCAAGCTGGCCTATCGGGACCTGCCGGTGGACGACCCCAAGGTCCGCAAGCCCGACATTTCCCTTGCAAAATCACTGCTTACCTGGGAACCCAAGGTGTCCCTGGATGATGGTATCAAAGAAACGCTCGACTATTTCAAAAACAGCCTGAAGGAGATGTAAGCCTTCGAATCCGAAAGCAGGGCTCAACGGAACTGCCAGAGAGGTTTTTCAGGATGGTATCGGAAGAGGATGATGCGAAGATGACCCAACCGATTAAGAAAAAGAAATCCGCCGTTCGTGAGTATTCCGAGGCCATCATCATTGCCTTGCTGCTGGCGCTTGTCATCAGGACCTTTATTGTTCAGGCGTTCAAGATCCCTTCCGGATCCATGATCGAGACCCTGTTGATTGGAGACCACATCCTGGTGAACAAATTCGCCTTCGGGCCGAGAATCGACATCTCCAACCTCGTCAATTTCAGGATGTTTCCCTTGATGAAGCCCGAGCGCCGTGACGTGATCGTGTTCCTTGAGCCCACCGAAAGAAAAAAGGATTTCATCAAGCGCGTGATCGCCCTGCCCGGAGAGACCATTCAGGTGATCAATCGAAAGGTCTATATCGACGGTGAACCACTTGACGAGGACGCTTATACCCACTTCTCCAGCCCCCGTTTCGTTGCTGGACTGGACAACTTCGGACCGTACAAGGTGCCGGAGGATTCCTATTTTGTCATGGGCGACAACCGGGAGAACAGCCAGGACAGCCGCGTTTGGGGACCGGTGAGTTTTGATCTCATCAAAGGGAAAGCGTTTGTTATCTATTGGTCCTGGAACGGTCCGCATCGCAGTGTCCGCTGGAACCGCATTGGAGACCTGATTCATTGAAACACCCATGAAAAGGACGATTCTCACAGGTGGATTGCTGGTAGACCCCGGCACAGGCACATACGGTGTGCGCGACGTGCTGATATCGGGTGGCGCTTTCCAGGCCATCGCTCCTTCCCTTGCCCCTTTCTCTCAATGGAAAAGCGGTCCGGGTGAACTGGCCGTGGTTGACGTGAAAGGGTGCTACCTGTTCCCCGGGCTCGTGGACATTCACACCCATCTGCGCGTCCCCGGCCAGGAACACAAGGAAGACCTCCGATCCGGGTCGCGTTCCGCTGCAGCCGGCGGGTTCTCCACGGTTCTGGCCATGCCGAACACCAAACCGTCTCTGGACCGTGTTTCCGTGATTCAGGACCTGAAGAAGCGTATCGAGGCTGAGTCCGTGGTTCAAGTGGAGATTGTGGGAGCCGTCACAGAGGGACAGGAAGGCAGAAAGCTGACACCCCTGGAGGACATGCATGCCGAGGGGGTCGTGGCGTTTTCCGATGACGGGATGCCTGTTTTTGATGCCAGGCTCATGAGGCATGCCATGCAGGTGGTTGCACGGCTCGACTGTCCCATCGTGAATCACTGCGAGGATCCCAGCCTGGCCGAAGGGGGTGTGATTCAGGAAGGGGAGGTTGCAAAGAAACTCGGCCTTTCCGGAATTCCGAATGCGGCGGAAGATGTGATGGTTGCAAGGGATCTGTGCCTTGCCGCCGACACCGGTGCACATCTCCACCTGGCGCATTTGAGTACGGCAGGGTCCGTGGCCATGGTCCGGGCAGCAAAAGAGATGGGCGTCCGGGTCACCACAGAGGTGACCCCTCACCACCTACTTCTCACAGACCAGGAAGTCCTCAGGATGGGGACCCACGCCAAGATGAATCCCCCCTTGAGAAAAGATGAAGACAGGGCGGCCCTTCAGCAGGCCCTGAAGGATGGGACGCTGGACGCCATTGCCAGTGATCATGCTCCCCACTCTGCGGAAGAAAAAGCGCGTTCGCTTGAAGACGCCCCCTTTGGCGTCATTGGCTTTGAAACGACACTCGCCATGACGCTCTCCCTTGTTGAAAAGGAGGTGATCGGGCTCTTGAGGGCCGTGGAGCTCCTCACCATAGGACCGGCACGGGCCATGGGGCTTTCGGTGGGCACGTGTGTCGACAACGGACGAGCCGATGTCATCGTGGTGGACCCAGATGCCGTACATACCGTTGATGCCGGCTCGTTTTTCTCCAAGGCAAGAAATTGTCCTTTTGACGGGTGGGAGACCAGGGGGAAAAACGTCATGACCTTTCTCCGGGGGGAAAGGATTTATACGGATGAAACGTTTACCCGTGAGCGGGTGAAAGAGCTGTAAAAAGAAGAAGAATCCTCTCCAGTGAGGCGCCGGCGCCTAGGTCGGAATCAAATGACCCGCAGAAAAGGACAGCCATGAACAAGTATCCCATGACAAGAACCGGTTTCGAGCAGATGCGGGATGAACTCAAGCGCTTGAAGAGCAAGGACAGGTATCAAATTGCCGACGAGATCGAAAAGGCTCGCGAACTCGGCGACCTGAGCGAAAATGCGGAATACCACGCTGCAAAGGAAAAACAGGGCCGTATGGAGGCCAAGATACGCGATCTGGAAAGCAAGCAATCAC
>CAZSUQ010000668.1:0-3575 GCA_964609935.1 uncultured Thermodesulfobacteriota bacterium
TAAAGAGGTCGGTCTGTTTGAATCGTATCCAGATAGGTTTTTTTTTGTGAGGGTGTTCGGCGTCGGCAAGGTGGATGTCGATCAAGACAATGGTGTTCTTTTCTGAACGGAAATCCGACGTATTCAAGATCGTTTGTCCTGAAAGACAAGCTTTACGGTCTATTATCGTTTTGTCGGCGAGGCTCCATGTTAATCTTTTCGACCGGATCTCAGCCGATCTTTACCAGGGAGTGTTCAAAGAATCCGATCAAGATAAATCATTGTAACATAACCACCCAGGCGCAGAAAAACCTTTTGATTCCCAGGCATTGAAGAAATATGTCCCTTTCTTGAACCAGAGGTGAGAGAGAGACATGACATGCCGGCTAGACACGTCGCGTCATGAAGGGTAATATAGGCGCCGGTCCGGATGAGGGCCTGAAAAAGAAGGAAGGAAATGAGCCGAGAACCCGATACGAGGAGTTGAATCGTGAAGAAGAGAGAGGACAAGATTCTGGCCAAGGCCTTTCAGGGAAAGACATTCGTCATCACGGGTGCCGCCGGAGGGCTCGGGTCCTGCATGGCAAAGCTCCTTGCGCCCCACTGGGCAGGGGCGTTGCTGCTGGATCTGAACATGGAGGGGCTGGAGTCCCTGGCTGCCGAGCTGCCGGGTCCGGCGGACAAGATCATTACGCGCAAGGTGGATCTCACATCCGAGAAGAGCATCGAGGAGGCAACCGCTGACCTTCCTGCCGATCTCTCGCCGCCTGACGTGCTGGTGAACAACGCAGGGATCTCGGTCATGAGCCTGGCGGAGAAGCAGCCCCTTTCCGATTACCGCAAGATGATGGACGTGAACTACTTCGGCGTGATCGCCATGGTGAACCGTTTCCTTCCGAGCATGCTCGATCGTCGCTCCGGATCCCTCCTCACCATTGCCTCGGGCTCCGGTGTGCTCGCCAACTACGGCGGGGCCGGCTACTGCGGATCAAAGTTCGCCACGGTGGGTTACATGGAGTCGATCCGGCAGGAGCTGGCCGGCACCGGCGTGAAGACACACTGTGTCCTGCTTCCCACGGTCATGACCGAATTTCACCAGAAGGTTCTGGACGGTGAGTTCGGTGACATGGCCAAGTCCCTTCCCACGATCACCCCGGAGGAAGCCGCTCTGCGCCTCCTCCTCCAGGCGGCCAGAGGCCGGGAGGTGATCAGCTTCAGCGGGACCCTGGAGGCGGGCCTGCTGGCAAACCGTCTCATCCCTTCCTTGTTCCGCACTGCAATGACCGTAAACGGGTACATGCTCAACCGTCGTCGCGGGCGTGTTTAGCTCACCCAGAGATGAAACAGGTGGCCCGTTGTTCCCGGCCATGATGGGATGAACATCCGGAAAGGAGATAATCTCATGCAACACAGGCCGTTGACTTCCGGTTGGCTGAAGGCCTTGCTCCTGTTCTCGATCATTCTGCTCGGACAGGGCGGATGTCCTCCCCAGCATGTAAAACGTGACGCCCCTGTCACGACCCCGCCGAAGAAGCGCATCGACGGGTGGGTGGAATGGAAATCCGATGCCTACGGGTTTCGAATGGTCATCCCCAGGGTCATGAAGATGAAAGCGAGGGGACGGGGGAACTGGGGGGGCTTTCACGGTGTGCTCAAGCCGATCGATCTCTACGGACTGGCCTGGCTCAAGCATTTCCCGAAGCCGGGGGTCATGAAGAATTTCGCCGTCAAACACATCGGTATTCCTGCAAACAAGTGGAGGTTGATCCATCAGGGAACAAACAAGCACGGCTTCAAATGGTTCAAGACCTTTCGGGCAACCGAGAAAGGGAAGTTCGCCTACATCTTGCTCGGACACGGTCCCAAAGGGGCCTACATCCTCCATCTCACCACCACCCCGGCCAACCAGCTCCTGTTCAACGCCCAGTACGTCAAGTGGTACATGAGCATAAGGCTTTTCTAGCAACCCGGCGGATCATCGAATCCTGAAGAAGATCTTCTTTCCCGCACGGCTGGCGGGATCATTCCCCTGGAACCCTCCACGATCTTCATTTCTTTTTCCAGATCCTGGTGTTGGAATTTTTTCTTTTGAAAAAATTCTTTAGGTGCATTAAAACCGAGGCGTGCTTCGATAACAGAAAGAGAGGTTGTCGAAAACACCGAGGGTCACCCGGGAAAAGGGAGGGAGATGATGAAAAAACCTTTTGAAATCCTACTGTTTTCCACTTTTCTGTTTTTCGGGCTGGCAGCAGGTGAGGCATTTCCGGCCTACACGACAGAGATCTTCTTCTTTGACGGCACAGAGACCTTCCGGCTCACGGACGATGGATATGGAGACCAGCACCCCCGTATCAACGTCTCGGGTCAGGTTGCCTGGGAAGGCGGCTTCTATACGGGTGGGGCGGCCTTCGATATCTTTCTCTACGACGGGGCGGGTACGTCCCGGCTTACGGACAACTCTCCTATTTGGGACAAAACCCCTCAAATCAACGACAGTGGGCACGTCGTGTGGGAATCCTGTCTGGATGTCACCAATTCGGTCTGCCACACATACAGTGAGGAGATCTTCCTGTTCGACGGCACGGCCATAACGCAAATCACGAGCAACGCTCAGAGCGACAAGCAACCCCTGATCAACAACAGTGGGCAGATTGTCTGGGAGGGCATAGACCCGACGGGCGACGACAGGGAAATCTTCCTGTATGACGGGGTGACCATCACTCAGCTTACCCAAAACGATTACGAAGACGGCGTCCTGTACAGTAAGGGTCTGGGGAATAATGAAGCCGATTACCCGGACCGCGGTGTGGACATGAACGAGAACGGAGACGTGGTGTGGCAGGGATGTGACGGGGGGCAAAACTACACTTGCATGGGCGGAGGAGACCAGGAAGTCTTCCTGTACGACGGCACAACCATCACACCAATTACCGACAACGACATTCATGACGCCCAGCCCCACATCAATGAGGCCGGCCACGTGGTCTGGCAGGGAGAACATGGAGGGGACTGGGACATCTTCCTGTACGACGGTGTGACCATCACACAGCTCACGGACAACGACTACTATGACGGGGTCCCGAAGATCAACAACTCCGGTATCGTGGTCTGGCAGGGGTGCGAAGGGGAGGCCGAGGCCGAATGCCTGGGTGTAGACATGGAGATATACCTGTACGACGGCGTTTCCACGATCCAGCTCACAAACAATTCCGAAGACGACGGCTTTCCTCAGATCAACGATGCAGGACTCGTGGTCTGGCAGGCGGATTCAGGCATCTATTTCTACAACGGCTTGGAAACCGTAAACATCGCGGAGAGCGCGCCCGCTTACAACTACTTCCGGCCCGTCTTGAACCCCAGTGGACAGGTCACCTGGTTTGCCAGCATAGAGAGGACGTGCGACGACAATGACGGTGACGGGTACGGCGACCCCGGCTTTCCGGAATGTACCTACCCGGAATGGGACTGCGACGATGACAACCCGGACGTTCACCCGGGAGCCGTCGAGGGACCCCTGGGCGATCCCACCTGCAGCGATCTGCTGGACAACGATTGCAACGGTCAAGCCGACTCACTTGATCCTGCCTGCTTCCCTT
>CAZSUQ010000669.1:0-3575 GCA_964609935.1 uncultured Thermodesulfobacteriota bacterium
GCAGGGGTCACGGCTGACCGGTATGGGGCCATCCTCATGCAGGGAAGCGGCACCTTCGGGCTGGAGGCGGTTGTTACCTCCACGATCCCTGCCGGTGGAAAGATCCTGGTGGCCGTGAACGGTGCATACGGACACCGGCTGGTGCACATGGCAGGCATCGTCGGGATCGAAGCCGTATCCGTTCAATACCCGGAAGATCATGCGGTTCTGCCCGAGGATCTGGCGCGCGTGTTGAAGGAGGATGCTTCCATCACGCATGTTGCAGCCTGTCACTGTGAGACCACCTCGGGGATCCTGAATCCCGTCAAGGAGATCGGCGCCGTGGTTCAGGAGGCGGGACGCATCTTCTTTGTGGATGCCATGAGCAGCTTCGGTGCCGTTCCGGTCGACCTTGAAGAATGCGGGATCGATTACCTTGTCTCCTCGGCGAACAAGTGCATTGAAGGCGTGCCCGGATTCAGCTTTGTGCTGGCCAGGCTGGATCGGATGCTGGAGACAGAGGGGTATTCTCGAACCCTGAGCCTGGACTTGGTGGCGCAGTACAGAGGGCTGGAGGAGAACGGCCAGTTCCGGTTCACCCCGCCGACGCATGCGCTTCTTGCCTTTCACCAGGCCCTGATGGAGCTGGAACAGGAAGGGGGTGTTCCCGGGAGGGCCGCGCGCTACCGGACGAACCACGAGACCCTTTTGACCGGCATGCGGGAAATGGGGTTCAGGGAATACCTCAAACCCGAGGACCAGGGAACCATCATCACATCGTTCCACTATCCGGCGCACTCGAATTTCGTGTTCGAGGAATTCTACAGGCGCCTCCAGGCCGATGGGTACGTGATCTACCCCGGAAAGGTGGGTGCTGAAGACTGCTTCAGGATCGGGCATATCGGACGGGTCTTCCCTTCGGACGTTCAGGATCTGCTGGCTGCGATCCGGCGTGTGATGGAAGAGATGAACATCGAACTCCCCTTGAATGAGAAGGTGAAGCGAAAATGACATCTGTTGACCAACAGCGGTACAAGGGTGGTGTCCGGGTCCTGATTGCGGACCTGGGAGGGACCGTGGTGGACTACGGAAGCTGCGCACCGGCGGGAGCCTTTGTGGAACTGTTTCAACGAAACGGCGTTGAGATCAGCGAGGAGCAGGCCCGTGAGCCCATGGGGCTGGAGAAGAAGGATCACATTCGCACCCTTACCCGGATACCGGACATTGAACGGAAGTGGAAAGAGCGGAACGGGTCCGAAGTTGCTGAAGACGACATCGAGAAGATGTACCAGGAATTCATCCCTTTGCAACTGGAGATTCTCCCCCGGTACAGTCGTGTGATACCCGGCGTCCTGGATGTGATCGGCCGTCTCGTGGAAAAGGGGATCCGCCTGGGTGTAACCACGGGGTATAACCGGGAGATGATGGAGGTGGTTCTGAAGGAAGCATCCAGGCAGGGCCTCGTTCCGGACTCATCCGTGTGTGCTTCGGACGTGCCCAGGGGACGCCCTGCGCCCTGGATGATTCTCCGCTCCATGGAGGAACTGGACATCTGGCCGCCTGCAACCGTGGTGAAGATCGGAGACACCATCCCGGATATCGAGGCCGGCCTGAACGCCGGCGTGTGGACGATCGGGGTGAGCAGAACAGGCAACATGCTTGGATTGGACGAGGCGGAAGCATCTTCTTTGCCTGAGGCGGAGATGAAAAAACGGCTTGAAGCTGCCAGCGAGAAAATGCTGCGATCGGGTGCACACTATGTGATCCACGGCTTTTCAGACTGCCTGCCGGTTCTTGAAGAGATCAGCAGGAGGCTTGCCTCGAGTGAGCGACCGTAGGGCGCGCTTGAAGAAGGTTTGCTTGCAGGGCAGGCCGGAGAAAGGAAGGACAGAATGTCCTCAAAAGGACCGAAGAAGGCACCTGAACGGAGTGAGGGCGACATCAACCTGTCGGCTCAGCGTGAAGCCTGGATTCGGGATGCTCTGGATGAGGAAACAAGAAGGCTTCTAGAAGAGGATGCAAAGTACTTCCTCCACCAGTCCCTTTCCACCCCCTGTCTGGATTTGATCGAGGCGTGCGAGGGAAGCACCCTTGTGGACCTGCAAGGGAGGAAGTTCCTTGATTTTCACGGGAACAGCGTTCACCAGGTGGGGTTCAGGAACCAGACCGTGATCGATGCTGTCATCGAACAGCTCAAGACCCTCCCTTTCTGTCCCCGCCGGTATACCAACCGCCCGGCCATTGAGCTGGCAAGGGCTCTGACCGGGATCGCACCAGGGGAATTGAACAAGGTCCTCTTCGCGCCCGGTGGTACGTCCGCCGTGGGCATGGCCCTGAAGATCGCCAGGGTGGTCACAGGACGCTTCAAGACCGTGAGCTGGTGGGACGCCTTCCACGGTGCCTCCCTGGATGCCGTGAGCATAGGTGGTGAAGCCCTGTTCCGCGCAGATATTGGGCCTCTCTTGCCTGGAGCCATCCATGTGCCGCCGCCGGCGAGCTATCGCCGCCCTTACGGCAGGGGGGATGCCGACCCCCTGGAGTCGGCGGACTATCTGGAATATGTGATGGAGCACGAAGGAGACGTGGGTGCGGTGATCGCAGAGCCGATTCGCTCTGCAGGCGTGATCGTCCCACCGGTGGAGTACTGGCAGAGGGTAAGGGACATTTGCGATCGATACGGCGCCCTGCTGATCTTTGACGAGATCCCATTGTGCCTGGGACGGACCGGACGCATGTTCGCCTGCGAGCACTTCGGAGTCACCCCGGATATCCTCTGCCTGGGCAAGGGACTTGGAGGCGGTGTCTTCCCCATGGCTGCCGTACTGGCACGTGAGGATTTGGACGTGGCAGGGCACATGGCCCTGGGCCACTACACCCATGAAAAGAGCCCGGTTGGGTGTGCCGCTTCCCTGGCAACCCTCAAGGTCATCCGGGAGGAGAGCCTTGTGGAGCGTGCGGAGACCCTGGGGGAGAGGGGATACCAGAGGCTGCTGGCCCTGAAAGAGAAGCATCCCGTTGTGGGTGACGTGCGTGGGATCGGGCTCCTGCTCGGGATGGAACTCGTCAAGGATCGGGAAACCAGAGAACCGGCAAACGAGGCAGCCGAACGGGTACTCTATGCGGCTCTGAAAAAAGGACTCAGCTTCAAGGTCTCCATGGGGAACATCCTCACGCTCGCCCCCCCCCTGACGATTGGCGAGGACGAGTTCGATCAGGCCCTTGCCATCCTTGACGATTCTTTGAGTGAAGCGGGGGATGGGTTGTGAGGTTTGCCGGACGAAGCAGCGTTGCCAGAGCCTTGGTTGCATGAAGCCTGCAATACGATCCGACTTCCCATGTCAAATGCCCTGTTCGACCTTGCTCAACATCTCGACAAGATATCAACGAGATTTCCGAAGATCATTTTGTTCCGTGTAGATGATACCCGGAAATTTGGAGAAGGTGATTTCCCTGATAGGTCCGGATAAGACATGGAAGCAGAAAGGTCATACCCGTCGTTGTCTACGCAGACACAGGATGTTAACCCATCAGAATCATACTGTCCTGGATTATGCGGGAGGAATGCTGAAAAGCTACTCGCAATTCCTTCAAATGCC
>CAZSUQ010000670.1:0-3574 GCA_964609935.1 uncultured Thermodesulfobacteriota bacterium
CTGGGCGGGTTCACTTATTCGTGGAGGTGGGTTCAGCTTTAGCCGTTGGTAACAGATAAGGTAAGAACACAGGGCAAGATACAGCGCTTTATTTATTCCGTTCACAGGAAACACAATCTATGAGTACAAAAACATGTCCCTTTTGTATGGAAGAGATCGAAGAGGCTGCGATCCGATGCGACCACTGTAATTCACAACTCATTCTGTCGACTTCAAGCACGGAGGTGAGAGTTCCATTCTCTATAGAAAAGCGAGGTTCCCTTTGGCTGCCCGTACTGTCCTTGGTCTTGGGAATCCTTGGCCTCGTTCTTTTGTTTCGCCCCTCAGATTGGGCTCAAGAGACAATATATGGGTCTCTGTTTCTTGCTTCTCTTGCGTTGGTTCTCGGTATAATCAGCATTGTCAAGAAACAGCTGGCAGAGTGATGGCAATCGCAGGAATGCTCTTGGGCTTTTTTTCTCTGCTTATTTCTTTTAGGGGATGCTAAAATAGCTAAGTGGAGGTAATTCTTTCCAGACTTAAAGAAGGGATGCTTCTGGAAGCACACGAGTTTCCTGAGGAGATGAAAAAGGCAATCGAGATTGCACTCAAGGAGGAAATTCGAAAGGAGTATCATTGAAATAAGAGGGACATCATGTTCTCACTCATTACCAGCTTCCCTGTGTAAAATACTATCGGATGGGAGAATGGAACAATGGCTGATCCAGAACATCTGGCGAAGCTTATGGAGGGGGTAGAGGCCTGGAATCAGTGGAGAAAAAACAATCCTGAAATCATTGCCGACCTTGAGGGAGCCCCCTTCTGGCAAACTAACCGCGAGGGAGTTGACCTCAGGGGAGCCCACCTCGGGGATGCCAATCTAAAAGGAGCTGACCTCGAGAGAGCCAAACTCTCGGGGGCTGACCTCAGGGGAGCCAAGCTTGAGAGAGCCAACCTCAGGGATGCCGACCTCGGGGAAACTGACCTCAGGGGAGCTGACTTTCGGGGTGCCGATCTCAGAGGAGCGAAACTCCGTGGTGCCGACCTCCGGGAAGCGAAAATTCTTGTTCAACAACTCTCCAAGGTGAAAACCCTATATCAAGCACAACTAGAACCTATCCCCAAAAAGCAGATAAAAAGATATGATTCCCATCTCTTGAAGAAACCAGAGGATAAAGGATGAAGATGTCAAATTAATGGGACCATAGCCTCTGAACCGCCCCGGGTATTCCGGAGGCTCAGTTACGTGAGTCCGACCACCATGGCCGGGGTCTCTTGACTGCGATAGTACGCTTCTTCAAGCTCTACGGGCGGTACGTTTCCGATCGGCTCGAACAAGCGACGGTTGTTGAACCAGTCCACCCATTCCAGGGTTGCGAACTCCACGGCCTCAAGGTGACGCCACGGGCCACATCTGCGAATGACCTCGGTCTTGTACAGGCCGATCACCGATTCGGCCAAGGCGTTGTCGTAGGAGTCGCCAACGCTGCCCACCGAGGGTTCGATCCCGGCCTCGGCCAGTCGTTCTGTGTACCGAATGGACAGGTACTGCACCCCTCTGTCGCTGTGATGGATCAGGTGGTCCGTGTCCGGTCGAGCATACAGGGCCTGCTCCAGGGCATCGAGCGCCAGGTCGGTCCGCAGAGATCCGGAGGCGCGCCAGCCCACGATGTTGCGCGAAAAGACATCAATGACGAACGCCACGTAGACATATCCCCGCCACGTGACAACATACGTGAGATCCGCCACCCACAGCTCGTTGGGACGATTCGCCGTGAAGTCCCGGCTCACCAGATCGGCCGGCCGGTGGGCGGACTCGTCAGGGATCGTTGTCTTGAACTTCCGGCCCCGCACAGCCCCCTGAAGGCCCATCTGGCCCATCAGACGCTCTACCGTGCAGCGGGCCACCGGGATGCCTTCCCGGTTCAACTGCCGCCACACCTTGCGGGCCCAGTAGACCTGGAAGTTCCCCTTCCATACCCGCTGGATCTGATCCTGCAGAATGGCATCCCGCTTTGCACGAAGCGGCAGACGGTCAGGATCGGCCTGGCGCACCTTCTGCTCGTAATAGGTCGACGGGGCGATCGGCAGCACCGAGCAGATCGGCTCGACCCCGTAGTCCGGTCGATGTTCATCGATGAATGTGACCATCACTTCGGTCGGCGGTCGAGCTCCGCCTGTGCGAAAAAAGCCGACGCCTTGCGAAGAATCTCATTGGTACGCCGCAACTCACGGTTCTCTCGCTCCAGTTCCTTGAGTCGCTCGCGCTCCGTGGTGGTCAGCCCCTGCCGAACGCCCTGGTCACGCTCGGCCTGGCGTACCCATTTCCGGAGGGTCTCAGCCGTACAGCCGATCTTGGACCCAATCGACTGGATCGCCGCCCACTGCGAAGGATACTCCCCCTGGTGCTCCAGGACCATCCGAACCGCCCGCTCCTTGACCTCTGGTGAATACCGAATTCGTGTTTTCATGACCCCATCCTCTCAAGAAATGGAGTCTCCGGCAATCCCGGGGCGGTTCACTCTGTCCCCCAAAACATTTTGCCTCAACCTTATGGATCAATACCTTCCCTGGGGAACAGTCGATCGAATCCCTCCTTATCGAGGAGGGTCACTCCGGACAAAGCTCAAGGGTCGTTTTACTTGGCCAAGGGTTACGATTTGCACAGGCTGTACCTGCGGCGTCTCTTCTTGCCTTTCTTCTGAAAAATCCCTCCCTTTAATCCCTTCTAATCGTAATGACAAAAGGCGAGAAAGAAGGTGTCTCTTTGACGTGCGGATTCTGTTTCCGTTGAACCCTGCTACCGCATCCAAGAGGCTCATTTGGGGGGGGACAATTCAGTAAACCCCGTCATGGGGGAGATTTGTTGACTTTCTCCGATGGATTAGCTCTACTTGTCAACGTTGATTTTTGATGTGCCTTTTTCCTCGGGGCACTTTCGTTCTTTTTTTAAAGGCAGGCAGGGGCTGTCTTGAATGTTTTCGCTGGAAAACAAGCCTCGCAATGCAAGATCATGCATGTCCAAGGGGTACAGTGAAGTAATTCGATAAGAAGAAGAGTTTCCGGAGCGGGATTTTTTTAACTCGTCAGGCTGTCACCAAATTTCAAACTTTTTCCATAATCGGAGTGGAGTCGTGGTCAAAACTGGTACCAAATTAGAAACTTCTTGTCCGTCGTGCGGAACTGAAGGCCCGCATGAGGTAGTCTACGTGGGGCGCAAGATATATCATCTCCTCTGTGGTACCTGCAAGACCATGAATGTGTTTGTCTCCGAGGAGCCTGAGGAAACGCATAAGGGCGATCAGGAACTTAGGATCGTCCACCAGGATTATACGGCCTTGATGGAGCGGCGGGGTTCTCTGGCTCTGTTCCTCCTGTCGGCAATACTGAATCCTTTCTTCTATCCTGCAGCTCTTGCCGCCGGGGCAATGCGGTTCGGCGTCAGAAAGTACTTTTTCATCACCTGGGCAGGTAAGACAATTAAAGGGCTGACTGTAGCTTATGCCGGCTATTGGGGGCTGAGAGGCCTGCTCCGCTGGTTAGGTATGCCTGTTTAGCCATGGGTTACACTTCCACTTTTAGAGCTATTTGTCGG
>CAZSUQ010000671.1:0-3569 GCA_964609935.1 uncultured Thermodesulfobacteriota bacterium
CTACAAGGACAAACGCAAGGGGCTCAACGATCACAAGAAAAAGGATGTCTACCCCTTCTGGCTCTCCCTGGGCATCGTGTACGAGCATTTTCATACAGCAAAAACAATCCGGGGAACGACTACGCTCAAGCTCGTACCCGAGCAGTACGTTGAGGTGAACCCCGAGGATGCCAAGCGCTTCGGCCTCGAAGACGGCGACAAGGTCAGGCTCGTCACCCGCCGCGGCAGCTACGAGGCCCGCGTCTCGGTGGGCACGAACAGCATGGTCCGTCCGGCTCGATCCGAGGTGCCGCCCGGCCTGCTCTTCAGCCCATGGAACCTCTCCGTGGCGGACAGCGCGGATCCCAAGAAGAACAAGTGGCTTGTCAACTCGGTGAGCCACCGTGCCTGGGACCCTGTCAGCGGCCAGGCGGATTACAAGAAGCTGGCGGCACGAATCGAAAAGATCGGGTGATCAACAAGGAAGAGAACTCCCTGCTTCGACTCCAGACAAAAAAAGCGGGTATCTTGCCACGAAAGGGCCGAGATACCCGCTTTTTTTTCTAGCCCGCAACGGTTGTGAACCCTTCACTTATGATCGGCCCAAGCGCAGAACCTTCGGAGGCGAACCTTTTTCTGTATGTCCCCGATGTGATAGAATAATCTCGCTTTTCACAAAAGGGACGAGGAAAACCGCATGGAAGAGATCCTTTACTTTGTGTCGAAGAGCAGACTGAAGCCCATAAGGAGCTGGCTTTCGGGCGGTCTCGTCCAGAAGGATGAAAAGCCCTCCAAGGAATGGATCACACTGAAATGCACGGTGGACCCGGATGCAAGTTACCGGTTGAGATTCGCGACCTCCAGCGAGGAGGCCTACCGGCAACTGGAGCACCACTACTTCAACCTGATCATCGTGGATCAGCGCGGGTTGTCCGATTCGCTGAAGGCCAACGAGCCTTATACCTTTGTGGAAAACCTCCATTACTCGTCCTCTCCGGAAAAGATGTTCCCCATGAACAGGGTCATCCTGATCCTGGATGACAACGAGTTGACACCCCGATTCGTTTTCAACTACGGGAAGCTCAAAATCAGTGATTACATTATCAATCCCAAAGAGCCCGATGAGGTCCTGAACAAGGTCCATGATCTGCTTGCCTTGAGTCGAAAGCCGGGAAAGATCGCTCTCTGTCTGGCAGGGGGAGGTATTGAAGGCCTCCTTTATGAACTGGGCGTGGTCCATGCACTGAACGACATGCTGGTGGACAAGAAGGTCAATGACTTTGACATGTATTTCGGCATCAGTGCCGGCTCGATCGTGGCAACCTACCTTGCATTCGGGTTCGAGCCACCGGAACTGATCGACGCGTTCCGGAACGGAGGGGGCAGGCTCCCCGCGATCAAGCCACAGGTCATCTACGATGTGGCCCTGAAAGACACCCTTGTTCATGCCCTTCGGACGGTGAAGCGAAACAGATCCCTGAAGATCAACGAGCTGGCAGGCCTTCTCTTCAAGCTCATCCCCACGGGATTCTTCAAGGGTGACAACATACGTACGTACATTGAAGAGATCTTCGAACAGAATAACATCAAGGATCGATTCGATGCCGCAAAGAAACCCTTGTATATCGGCGCCACGAACCAGGACACCTCGGAGCACGTCATCTTCGGGTCGGAGGCATGGAAACACGTGCCCGTATCAAAAGCGGTCCGGGCCTCTTGCAGCCTGACACCCTTCTTCAAGCCCGAAAACGTGGACGGCCAGTGGTACTGCGACGGCCAGTTCACCCGAACAAGCAACTTCCATTACGCCATCGAGCAGGGCGCCAACCTGGTCATCATCGTGAACCCTCTGGTGCCGGTTTCCACCGGTTCTCCGGGATACGTGCAGGAAAAGGGAGGGTTCTTCGAGGCCCTTCAGGCGCTGAAGGCCGTGATCAACACGAGGTTCCTCACCGCAATCCACCACACCGCAGAGTCCTTTCCGGATGTTGATTTCATCGTGTTCAGACCGGAAAAGAGCGACATGAGGATCATGGGCGGGTCCCCGATGAAGTATTCCATCCGGTCCGAAATCATCCATCTGGCCTACAACGGTGTGGCAACCAAGATGAACAGCGACTTCGAGATCTTCCAGAAAAAATTCGGGAAGCACGGCCTGTCGATCAGGCAAATCGAGCCACACTGAACCGATCAGGACAGGTGTACCCGTGCAAGATCGATCGATGTGGTGCAGGAGGATTCCCACATGCCCAAGCCTTTTCCTCTTGAATCAAAAGGATTCAACCCCTTCGGGGAGCTGATCGGATTGAACTTCTCCAGGAGCGAAGAGGGATTCAGCCAGTGTGTCCTGGAAGTGAAGGACACCCTGCTCAATCCTCATCGTGTTCTCCATGGAGGCGTGCTTTACTCCATGGCGGATACCGGCATGGGAGCCGCCCTCTATACCCGCCTGAATGAGGATGAACTCTGTGCCACCGTGGAGATCAAGATCATCTACTTCTCGGCCGTGACCTCGGGGATCCTCACGTGCGACACAACCGTCATCAACAAGGGAAAACGAATCGCCACCATGGAGTCGGAGATCTCCAACGAGGGGCGTCCCGTGGCAAAAGCCATGGGAACCTATTCCATTTTCAAGTCCCGGGAGAGTCTCTCACATGGCTGAGATGCGCATCTCCATGGGCTGCTTGAGCAGCCAGAGGCTGAGGATGCTGAAGGCGATCATTCCCACAAGGATGGGCAATTGACCGCGTGAGGCGGCCGTGTCGGAGGAGAAGGTTCTTCGGCTGATCTTCTTTGCGGCCCACAAGCTGTACACGTGTCCCACACCCACCAGAACCACCTGAAGGATCCACAGGACATCCAGGGACGCCATGGGCGGGATGGGCGCCCCTGCCGTGCCGAACAGGTTCCATCCCCAGCCGAAGGGATCGCTGAACAGGGCGACAACCTTGGGCCCCTCCATGAGCAGGTGCTCCAGGTTGTGGGCCAGGTGGTAGAAGAGCGCAATCGGGAGAACGCAGTAGGCGTACCGAACGAAGTAGTCGCGATAGGAAATCTCGTTCTTCAGGGCAGGCTCCGTGTGGACAGCGATCCTGTAGGAAAGCCAGACCAGGCCTGCATAGATCAGGATCGGGACCGTCATCAGGAGGAACATCCCTGCACTGAATGCCAAGGTGTAGCCGGTTCGAAAGACGCCCTCGAAAAAGGCGATCACCTGGCCCCAGGCAGGTGTCATGGTAAGCCCGTGAAATCCTGTGATGGCCAGCATGAGAAGCGCAAGGTAAGCCTCATCGGTCCGCGGCCTCCCTTCAACGGCCAGGTCGGCCCCCCAGGGCCGCAGGTTCACACCGAGATTGTCATAGGGGCAGGACTGCAGGCATTCTGTGCATTGAATGCAGTAGGTGTTGGTGTTCATCCTTGCCGGATATTCAAAGGTGGGGCATCCGTAGGCCTCCCTGCTCCCATTGAAGCACTCCTTGGTCCGGCAGCTCGAGCAGACAGCCTGTTCCTTCTTCCGTATCTCGATGCCGGCGAACATGGCGTACAGCCCGCTCACCCTTCCCACAAGACACCCGTAACGGCAAAAG
>CAZSUQ010000672.1:0-3559 GCA_964609935.1 uncultured Thermodesulfobacteriota bacterium
GTTCACTCTGAAGCTCAAAGAGGTCATTCCAGGGTTCCTTTCTGTTCCTCAGGGGTGGTCAGATCGAACAGGCTGTAGTATTCGTTGATCTTCTTTTGGCCTTCGGTGTCCAAGCCCGGATAGAAGTTCTTCATGACGTAATGATTGATCCGCTGGGCGTTCCTTTGCCACATTTCTGCTGCGAACTTTTCATGTTCGTATTTATAAACCAGCCACCCGCCTGCAGGGACGGAAACGGCGAACATGGTAAAAACGGCGGAAAGCCAGATCGTTCTTTTTAGTTTCAGGGTCTCGACTTTGAACCTTTTGAGCACGCTTACGGCAGGATTGAGGACGGACCTGAATTCCTCGGCAGTGAGCTTGAAGGTTTCGTCTATGACGTTTCTGGTACCGTTGAGGTCGTCTCTCATGAGTGTCTGGGTCTTTTTAAACGCCTGGAGCTCTTCTTGTGCGATCTTTTCGTAGCGCTGCAGTTGCTGTTCCTGAAGAGCGATTCCGGTTTCTTGCACCTTCTCGGTCTGGCCGGTCAGGGCCGCAATCGTCTCCCTTAGAAGTCGCAACCCCCCTGCAGTGGTCTGCTCAAAGGTCAGTTGCATCTTCTTGAATAGGCTCTCCATGCCTGTGCGCATCTCTTCCATTGAGGAGTGGAAGGACTCGCTTGTGTCATCCAGGACGGTCTGTATTTTGTCCTGAGTGTCCAGGGTGGTTTTCAAGGATTCGGCAGCGGTTTTGTGAAATACCCCCTGTACGATGTCCAAGTTCGCGGTCAGTTTGTCGACCCTTGACTGGGCTTTATTGCAATCTCTGTCCAGCCTTGCCAGGTGCAAAGCGAACCAGTCGGAGGACCGATCTTCGGTAGCGGAGGGCGATTCCGGGTCCACTTGGTTGCATGGACTCGCGATGTCGTCATTTTGGGAACTGTCTTCCATGCCGGACAGATTGGTTAGGCCGTTTTTGTTTCTGCCGGAATGGGTCTCGGTTTCATCCCCTTCCGGAATCAAGAGCGGCTGTGTCCCGGACGCGCCGCTCTTGGATTTAGTGCCGCGGTTTTTCAACTCACGCCTGATTACATCTCTACAGTAAGCAGCCATATCGTTCGTGCCGGCTGCGTCGGACATGCATTTGATCTCTTCGTATTCCTCCTGCGTGAACCGGATACCTACCATCGGCTTGCTCATGCTCTTCCTCCTGAAAAGGTCATGTGTGCTGTGTGTCTGAGCTGCTACGTGAATAAACGGGAGCCCCTGAAACGCTGTTAACGTCGCCTGGAATGGGGTGCAGCTGCAGATGTCTCGAAACGGGTAAAGCTCTTGTGATAACAGTGAGTTGCGTACAGGCAGGATTTGGAACCCGGAGGACAAATCGGAAACGTAAGACGGGGGACAAGGTGATATGAGTATTGATAACAGACGGTTGAACGCCTGTTCGGGTGGGGGCGTGTGACAGCCATGAGAGCGAAACCATCATGATATCAACGCACTTACAGGACTCCCTCCAACCCAAGGTTGCCCCAGGTAACATGGGGTGTGTAAGAAAAAATCGGGATCCAAGGGATACCCTTGGCCAAGAGTCCGAATTCTCACTCCGGCGGTGCAACTGGCAGTTCTTTGGATCTGCAAAAGGGTAGGGGGGCGGGCGGGTGTGATGACGTACGGTATGCATCTCTCCTCCTTTCAAAGCTCCATTTCGTGATGTTCTCCTCGTGTGTGAACCGGCAAAACGTCGGGTTCGGCCTCATCCTTTTCGGGGTTTTTTGAATGGCGCTCAGGTCCGTTGCTGAGTGGTTCGGACTGCAGAGAAGGCTCATCAGTTGCTCTCAGGTTGCCCTCTGGTTGGCAACTCTGGTGCGGTTGCGTGTCCATTGAATCGAACGCAATCCTCGCTTCTTCTCCGATGGAAGGTCGTCCACTCGGTCTTTCATGAACGTCGGGGGCTCCATCTTCCTGGACTGAGTGAACTTGTCCCGGGTCCAGGAAATCGAAAAGGCTGGTCTTTGTCCGCTCTCTCATGACCTGCTTCTTGAGCTCTTCCAGGTTGTCGGTGTAAATGGCAAATGCCTCCTGTCCCCGGGTAACCTCGACATTGAATGCGTTGTAAGTCCGGGTTTCCTGTTGCGTGGGCGCGTGCACAATGGCCACCTTAGCGTCCTGCCCCTGGGACTTGTAGTCCGTGATGACATAGGCGTAATCGATGTAATTGTACTCGTGGATATTGAACGAAACGGTCTCTCCCTTTTCGGAAACTGTGGAAATGTCCCCGTTTCGTCTGATCGATGTGACGATTCCGGTAAGTCCGTTCTGCACATTGAGGTCCGGGTTGTTTCTCAGGAAAAGGATCTTTTCCCCTTTGGAAAGTTGAACGTCGCGTTCCTTCCAGACGGAAAGCTTGTCGCCGTGTTCGGCCAGATCAAAGACCTTCTGATCCCCGGTTTGCGTTTCAAAGGTAATCGTGTGCTTGACTTTATCCACACTCGTTACATACCCTTCGGCCGATTTCTTTATCCCGGCCCCGGCCTTAACGACAGATACAAACTCGCCTTCTTCGAACCGGGTGGCGAAATGTTTTTCGACGCCACGCAGCGCCTTGGGCATCTTTACGCGGAATGTGTGATCTTTTCTGGAGAGCCTTTTCTGTTCCTTGAGGCCCGAACGGACAGCTTCGTTCAGCCCGAGACGGGTCTTGTTGTAGGAGGTGAGCGCCAGAATGTCGTTAATGTCCCCGGCGTTCTTGTAGTCATCGACGAGTTTTTCCCTCATCTGGTGGAGG
Organism: uncultured Thermodesulfobacteriota bacterium; assembly: GCA_964609935.1. Taxonomy (GTDB): domain Bacteria; phylum Desulfobacterota; class DSWW01; order DSWW01; family DSWW01; genus CAYTRL01. Next base: position 2,767 of record CAZSUQ010000672.1, read on the forward strand.
CTGATCTCCTCTGCAAAGCCGAACTTGGTGATCTTCTTGAAAGCCGCATCGATCTTTTTTCCCGAGATGTCTTTCACGATTTCCCGATACCGGGACGATTTCTGGCGCAGGGGGTCGGTCATGACGGATGTGGCCATGACACCGGAGTCCTGTAGAAAAAGGAAAGGGCGTCCCGCGTGAATGGCCGGAAACTGCCGTCGGTCTCCGATGAGAACGATCCTTGCGTCATGCGCTCGAGCCATATTCAGAAGTTCGAGCATTTGCCTAGAACCGATCATGCTGGCCTCATCTACAAACCAGAATTCACCTTTCCCGTCGTGTTCCGCTTTCTCTGTGAGACGACCGTCTGCGCAATTCTCTCCTGCCCGGCTGGGGACTCGGTAAGAGAATGCGTGCAAGGTCAGGCTGGGGATGTTTCCCTTTTTCTCCAATTCCTGTGTGGCCTTCCCGGTGTAGGAGAGGCCCCTGACCAAAAAACCCGATCTGTCGAGGAGCTCTTTTGCGGCTCTGAGCATTGTAGTTTTGCCCGTGCCTGCGTCCCCCTGGATCCCAATGACGGAATCTTTGCTCGCGAGAATGTGGCGCAAGGAGGCCCGCTGTCCCTCATTTAGGAATACGTAGTTTTCATCAATGGCGTTTTGGATCTCGTGATCGGTTATGACTTCGGACCGATTGTTTTGTGCGGATTTGACCCTTAGGAGCACATCGGTCTCGATTTGTTTCATCTCCCTGGTCGTGAAATGCCGTGAATCGTTGAGGTCCACGATTTCTCCAAGGGAGCAAAGATTCCTGA
>CAZSUQ010000673.1:0-3550 GCA_964609935.1 uncultured Thermodesulfobacteriota bacterium
CTGGCCCAGCTTCCTTTTGACCGGATCATGGGGCAGGCGGACCTGCCCGGCTCCACCCCTGTCTCCGTCTCTTCGCCCTTGCCGTGAGGCTGGCCTTTTCGTGGTTTGATGGCATAAGGGTTGCAGATGGAAAACCCAAGCGGAGCAGACCCCGAGTTGGACGACTCCATTCCATAACAATGTCTCCACAAAGGAGAAGTTCATCCCCATCAATCTCCCATCGCGGAAAGGAGCAAGGCAATGATGAAGACCATGTTTCTCTCCTCTGAGATCAAACAAGAAGTGGCGAAGCTTGCCTCCCGGGAGGAACTCGATGAGGCGTTGGATCTGCTGGGGTTGAGATGCCGTCTTCTGGGGGGCAAGAAAATCGGCCTGGATTCAGGTTTGAACGAGCTCGCCTTTCTCGACCAGTTCAATCCTTTGCCTGCGGCTCTCAAAAAGGAGGTGTTAAAGCTCAAAAGCAGGGAAGAATTCTCAGAGTATTTCGAGCTGCTTGCATCCAGGCACCCCAAGGTCCCGCCGAAACTCCGTCTTGACCTCTTTTCACGTGAAAACCTCGGCCTGGAGGACAACTAGAATCCCAACAGGAATCGCAGGCAGCAGAGAGAGGCAGGCACGGGTCCAATGAAGATTCAGCATCGAAAATCTACGGTCTTAGTACACGTATTCCTAAATACGGTGGCGTGTTCAACGTTAAAAGGCGTGTGCATTGCTTCGGTCACTTTCGCTCCATCGCAATGTCCTCTCTTGCGTCATACATTGCCGAACTTATGATCCAGAGTACTTAGCCATAAAGGGTCCAAATTTGCCGACTTCCTGGACTTTCCCATGAACGCACTTGTCCTGAATGTTCGTTGATCACGATTAAAATCGTTGGATCTGCCCCATTGAGAGGACGAAATGAACAACAGTGACAAGAGCGCGACAATGATCCAGGGCTTCCTGAGAGATGCCCCCAGCTGTTACCGCGGCCTGGAGACCTCACCGATCATAACCATGGACAAGCCTTATATGTATTCCGAGGAGGTCTCCCGGGTCGAGTTCGAACTCTATGCGTCCCGCATCTTCGACCCGCGTGCCCTGGTGGAAGGAACAGACACCGCAAAGAGCAAAAAGAACATCCCCACTCTGCAGAATCTCTCCACCGAATCCGAAAAAGTGGCCTTCCTTCAGGAACAGGGATATCAGGCCATGGTCGTGGCCCACCTCCCCTACGATCCCAACCGTGAAATCGTCTTGATCGACACGAACCTCCAACCCAATCCCGTGCTGAATGAAGAAAAGGGGATAAATATCCAGCCGCTCGGTAAGGGCTTCGAGAGGCTTTTGGAGCAGAACAAGCTTACCAATGAGTATCGGAGCCAAACACTTCCGTTCGACAGCAACCACTCACACGTAACCCTGGGCGCTTCCATGCGAGGTCTTGCCGGCCTCGAGCGAGATCTCCAAGACAAAGACCCAAAGGAAAACGATGTGCTCTATCTCGATGTGGCCGTTACGGGTTTGAATCCGAAAAGGGACGGGATCATCGAGATCGCCATCGTCGATGACAGGAACCGCACCCTGTTCGGCACTCTTGTCCATCCGGAAAGGGGCCTCCCGCCCCAGTCAAGCCGGATGTACGGAATAACGGATGACATGGTCAACGACGCGCCTACGCTCAAGGAAATAACACCCCAGATAAAGGACATCCTCAGCAGCGCTGATCAGGTCGTGGTCTACGGTTCGGAAGGCCCGGAAAGGATCCTTCCTCGAAACATCTTCGGTTCAACTGAAATGACTTCTGCGATGAATGCCTTCTCAGACATCCATGCGCGGATCGCCGAACCTGATATCCGGGACGGGAACGATGCTCCTCAGTCCCTGCATCTTGCCTCAAAGCATGTAGGCTTCCAGCCTGAAACAGGGAACCTCGAGCGCAGTCTCTCACGTGCCCAGGCATTACGATCCATCTGGAAGTGGACGGAGAAACACTCTGAACTCCTGTCTGAACGAACCTCTTCTCCGTCTCATACGGTCAGCACTTCTCAGGCGGAATTCCAAGCAACGAATGCTCTCAAAGGAAAAGCCGATGAGGCGTCACCCCCGTCCAAGGCGGTCAATGTCGGAGAGACAGCCCCCGATCAAACCAGGGTCCCGACCCGTCAAGATGAGCGGGCACAGCTCCCAACCACCACAACTGACAGTAATCCACAGAGTTCCCTGCAGGATACAGCATCCGACCAGCTCAACATCCGAACGCAAACCGGAAGGACCAATGACAAGGTTTTCGAGATCTATCACAGGACATCAACTAACCCGTTTTCCAGACTGAGGGCCGGGGAACAGATTCAATCACTTCGAGACTTCCCCGACGGATATGAAAAGGTAGCCACCGTGGTTGCCAACACGGACATGAATACGGTGGTTGAGCTTACGGCATGGGAGACGGACTGGTTCAAGAAGCGCATCGTGGAACCACATGTAGACGCCCCCAGGCAAACGGACACCGGGGACGTGATCATAAGAAGGAACGCTCATACGCCCGAAACGGTTCATTTGGTGGATGTAGGGCTGGACGTACCCGAGCTCCCCAAGGCTATTGAGAATAGATCCAGGCAGTATGTCCTGTTCCACCGAGATGAGCCTGCCCACAAGCCTCATGACCACGAGGGTGAACCGCCTCTCAATCTCGACAACTTCCCGAAGGGATACACAAAAGTAGCCACATTTCAGGGGAACCGAGATCCCGGGGCGATCGAGTTCCTCACCCGGGAACGGGAATGGCCGGAAAAGGTCGAGCGGCTCCCCGACGTCCGGATTCATGCAAAGGAACCACGTGAAACGGGTCCCGGAGACATCCTTGTGGAAAAGAACAAACAGGCCCTGGATGTTTTCCACATTGTTGAGTCCGACGATCTCAAAGAGGTCAGGGTGCTTGAAAACAAGGACGGCACTTTGACGAATATCAAATACAACGATCATCCGAGAGCCAGAAACTGGGTAGCCAGGATACAGCCAAGCAACAACGGATCCGGTCCTTTCCAGAGGCAATTCCTGCCTCGCGCCTCCTCGTCGAGGGTCTTTGCATCCATGGTCTCCGTGGGAGACCGCCTGGAGTTCGGAGGCGATTACCTCACCTCGGAAGCCCAAAGGATCAAAGATCGGGCATACTTCGAGGTCCTTGGAACCAGGGAGGGTCTCAAGGTGCGGGAAATCGATCCTTCCACTGTCCACCAGACGGCCGAGAGGACCCCTTCAATCGATGAAAAAAGCTCAACCGATCCTCCCTCACCAATCGAAACCATGGACAAGATTCCCAACCAGACCGAGTCAACCGTCCTGGTAATGCTTACCCACAGCATTCGCATCCCGGAGCCGTTCCGACCCCAGATACTGCAACTGGTGCAGGTTTGCCGCCGCTGCGTTGACGCCCTTCTCGACAGCGCCTCCAAACTCTTCAGCGATTTCACCAATGCCGCCGTCGCTATCGGAAAGATCGATGAGCTTGAAAGTGAAGCCGACCTGATCGAAGCCGACCTCATCTCCAAGATATTCAAGTCCGACATGG
>CAZSUQ010000674.1:0-3548 GCA_964609935.1 uncultured Thermodesulfobacteriota bacterium
ACGATGAGCGAGATATCATCTTTTATCTCACCACCCTGCTCAGAGAAAACGGCTACGAGGTGTTTCATGCGGAGGGCGCAGAAGAGGCCATGGAAAAGATCCTGGATCACATGCCCGATCTCGTCTGCCTCGACGTTATGATGCCCAGGCAATCGGGAATCGCTCTGTATCGAAGGTTTAAATTGGATCAGCGCAGCAAGGACATTCCAGCCATTTTCATCAGTGCATTCGGCTTGGCAAACAAGCTCACGGGAAAAGGATTCAGGAAGTATATTCCGGAGACGGAGGTGCCGGAGCCAAAGGCCTACCTTGAAAAACCGGTGAAGGCCCAAACACTCCTCGAAGTCATCGAAGGGGCTCTCGGGTGAAGAGCACATCCAAACAAGAAACGAATCTCAGGAATTCGCTCTATACCGCGCTCTTTGAACGCGTGCCGCTCAACATCGCCATCATCGATCGCGACTTTCAAATCGTTGAGGCCAATCGCAACTTTACCGAAGCCTTTGGTGAATGGGAGGGGAGGCTCTGCTACGAAATTTACAAGGATCGCAAGAGTCCCTGTGATTCCTGCCGAGCAGAAATGGTGTTTACCGACGGACAAGCCCGGGTCAGTGAAGAGCGACGACTTGACCGTCACGGGAAACATTCCTACTACGTTGTGCACTTCGAGCCGATTGTCCGTGAGGACGGTACGGTTTCCTACATTATCGAGATGTCCCAGGATGTTACCGAAACCCGCCTGATGCGCAGGGAATATGACATCGTCTTTGACAGGGTGCCGTGCTATGTATCGGTGCTGGATCAAGACAAGAACATCGTCCGACAGAACGAGCTGTTCAGAAAGACCTTTGGCTCATCCCTCGGCAAGAAGTGCTACGAAATCCTCCAACACAAGAACGAACCCTGCGAAAACTGTCCTGCCGAACAGACCTTTGCCGACAGTCAGATCCATGGGGACAGCAAGAAGGCATGGGACAAAAAAGGAAAACCGGTTTATTACCAAGTGTTCGCTGCTCCTCTCAGCAGGGGTGGAGACAGGCCTTCCCATGTGATCGAGATGGCACTGGACATAACCGAAACCCGCAAGCTGGAAGAACAACTCCAGCAAGCGTTCGATTTTGGGGAATGCCTGATCGGCAGCAGTTTCGATGGTATCATTGCAACGGATTCTGAAGGAAAGATCATCATCTTTAATTCCGCCGCAGAGAATCTCTTCAAGTACAAAGCGGACGAAGTTGTGGGCAAAAAAATCGTCGACAAATTCCTACCCAAAGAATTCCTTGACGTTCTCGATTCAAAAGGATCGGATAGCGTACTTGATGAAACGACCGTTCACGATTGTAACGGCGAACCGATTCTCGTAAGATTTTCCAGTGTTGTCCTACGGAGCGGAGATCGAACCATCGGAAATGCCGCTTTTTTCCACGACCTGCGAAAAATAAAGAAACTGGAGAAAGAAAAGCATGAAGCCGAGACGGAAAGGCTTGCTGCGGTGGGACGCACCGTTGCAGGAATCGCCCACGGGATCAAGAACGTACTCATGGGCCTCGAGGGGGGCGTCTATGTGGTCAACACCGGCATGCAAAAAGACGACAAGGAAATGATCAACATCGGGTGGTCGATGCTACAGGGAAACCTCGATCGCATGACCACCTATGTGAGAGACTTCCTTGATTTTGCCAAGGGGCGTGTACCCAACGTTTCCGAAGTTGACCCGAAACGAATCGCAAAAGACGTGATCGATCTTTACAAGAACACGGCCTACCGTGCAGGTGTCCAGCTCCTTGCAGATATTGATGAAGGGGTTGCGAATGCAAACCTCGATCAGGAAGGCATTCATACCTGTCTGGCCAACCTGATTTCCAATGCCATTGACGCTTGCGAGATGAGCGATGGAAAAGACCACAAGGTCCTCCTTGGGGTTCACGACCAGGATGGTACGCTCGTCTTCGAGGTGAGCGACAATGGCTGCGGCATGGATTACGACCTCAAAAAGAATCTCTTCACAACGTTTTTTTCCACAAAGGAATCGGGCAAGGGAACCGGACTGGGACTCTTGATTACCCGAAAGATCACACAGGATCACGGGGGCAAGGTCACCGTGGACTCCTCGGAGGGAAAGGGGTCCGTATTCCGGATGAGTTTACCGAGAAGCCGATTACCCATGGTCACGGAAGAACAGAATTGACACAGGAAAGGCTTCAGGCAAAACGACACGAAAAGGACCCCGCAACGCAGCAGATGAGACTGTTTCTTGAGCCTCGCAGGGTCCCCCGGGACGGATTGAACCGATTGACGGCAGGAACAAAATAACCCTGGTGTGGAGGATGGAAAAATGGCAGCCAGCCAAGAGAAAAAACTGATCCTGGTCGTAGACGATGAACCGGATGTTGTGACCTACCTGACCACCTTTCTCGAGAACAGTGGATACCTGACGGTTTCTGCCTCGGATGGGAATGAAGCGATTGCCAGGGCAAAAGACAAACAACCTGATCTCATCACCCTGGATATTTCCATGCCTGAGAAATCCGGCATCAAGTTCTATCGGGAAATAAAAGACAATCCTGATCTGGCCAAAATCCCTGTGCTCGTGATCACAGGTGTCACGGGATTCGGGGGGAGTTCAGAGGATTTCGAGAAATTCTTGTCTTCACGGAAACAGGTCCCTCCGCCGGATGCGTTTTTTGGAAAGCCTCTGGATATGGACAAGCTGTTGGACACGGTGAAAAGCTTGCTTGGGTAATTGAATTGTTTCCTTTTCTTGAGAGAAAAAAGTTTTTGGGAGGTGCTCATGGACGACACAAAGGGAAAAACCGTACTGGTCGTTGACGACGAGCCTGATATCCGGTTCTATCTGAAAACCGTTCTGAACAATGCGGGTTTTGATGTCATGGTTGCAGGCAATGGGAAACAGGCCCTGGAAAGGGTCAGGGAAAAGAAGCCCGATGTGATTTCCCTCGACCTTGTCATGCCGAGGATGTCAGGCCTCAAGTTTTTCCGATACATTCAAAAGAATCCGGAAAGGACGGACATTCCTTGCGTTGTTGTTACCGCACATGGTCAGGACGACTTTGGCAGCAAGGATCTTGCCAAGCTGCAGGCAGAAGCCGTCAACGCCCCGCTTTACTACCTTGAAAAACCCGTGAAGCCTTCTGTCTATGTGAACACCATTCGGAAGGCCATCGGTCTGCCCGCCATTGCAGACGACTCGGATGACCGGGAATCCTTGATGATCCGGCTGCAGGACAAAATCAAGGCTGCCGACCCGGAAAAACTGAAAGGGGCCCTCAACGCATTGGAATAGGTTTCATGGCAGCAGCGCAGACAGGGTTTCCAGAAATGCCTGCTCATCGATGGGCTTTGAGAAAAAGGCTTCGGGCGGCGGTATCTGCTTACGGGTGTTCAGAAAATTCTTAAAAGGCTCGGGGTCTCCCCCATAACCCGTAACGGCGGTGACGATCACCACAGGTATGGAAGCCAGCTTGGGATCATCCTTCAGGTCCCGGTAAAATCGAATACCCGATTGTTCGGGCATGGTGATATCGAGG
>CAZSUQ010000675.1:0-3548 GCA_964609935.1 uncultured Thermodesulfobacteriota bacterium
AGGTGTTCAAGGAACTGGAAGCCCGACATGGCTCACCGGACAGTGTCGTGGTCTTTACCCACGGATATTTCATCCACCTCCTTGTGAACCACATCCTCGATCCCTGGGGGACGCCCCTGAGATTGATGAAAAACCCGTATATACAGAACGGCTCCATCACCCACCTGAACCGTTCGGGAACCGGCTCCTGGCAGGTGCGTTCCTACGCGGTCAGCCCCTGAATCAGGGATCCTTTTGGAGGAATTGAAATGGGTAGGTTTCACCTCTCCAACCGGGAGAGGAAGATTCTTCAGAAGCTCGGCGAGGCCATGTTTCCAGAAACCTCCATCATGCCTCCGTTCAACGCCGGGGATATCGAAGATCGGCTGGACAGCTTCTTTGGGGAATCCAAAGAAATGCCCGAGGTGCCCATCTTCTGCAAGACCATGCTGAACCTGGTGGAGGAGAGCACACGACCTCGATATTTTAGGCCCATGTCCAGGCTTCCGGAAGGAAAACGTCTCGAATACCTGAATCGAACCTGGGTGGACGGGATCGCGCCGAGGCGGCTCTCCTTTCGCCTCCTGACCGTCATCCTGAAGGCCTCTTATCTCGACAACCCTGTCATCTTCAATGCCCTGGGACTGGAATACCGGAAGCCCGAAACAGTGGCGGAACCCAGGGAGCGCTGGCACGGACAGATCCTGCATGGGGAAAATATCGAGCAAGACCAGGAGATAGAGGCTGAGGTGGTGGTGGTGGGCACCGGAGCGGGAGGGGCCACGGTGGCCCATGAGCTTGCCAGCAGGGGAAATGCGGTGATCATGGTGGAGGAAGGGGACTACTTCCAACGCGAGCGTTTCACCGGCCGCACGTTCGATATGCAGCGGATGATGTACCTGAGGCACGGGATGACCACGGCCCTGGGCAATGTGCCCATACCGGTTCCGCTGGGTCGCACCGTGGGGGGGAGCACCACCATCAACTCAGGCACATGCTTCAGGACACCGCGCCGGACACTGCGCTCGTGGAGGGAGGACCTCGGCCTCGGTGAATACACACCGGCCGCCATGGAACCTTACTTCCAGCGGGTCGAGTCCATCTTCGAGGTCAAGCCGGCGGACATGAAGCACGTAGGTGAGAACGGGGCGGTCATCGCAAGGGGGGCCGACCTGCTGGGCTACCACCACGGCCCCCTTCTTCGCAATGCGCCCGACTGCGACGGCCAGGGGGTCTGTGCGATCGGCTGTACGAGCGGTGCCAAACGTTCAACGGATGTGAGCTTCGTTCCCAAGGCCCTTCAATCAGGGGCTCAGCTCCTCTGCCGGGTACAGGTTGAAGAGATCCTGCTGGAAGGCGGCCGTGCCACCGGCGTGAGGGCGCGCTCCCTGGAAACAGGAAGGCAGGTGACCATACGGGCACGCGTGGTGGTCATGGCAGCAGGTGCCTTTGGAACCCCCCTGCTGTTGATGAAACAGAAGATCTGCAACAGTTCCGGGCAGGTGGGCAGAAATCTTTCCATTCACCCATCCCTGGGCGTGCTTGCAAGGATGGCCCGGGAGGTCAATCCCGAATGCTCTATTCCTCAGGGATACATGGTGGATGAGTTCATGGAGGAAGGGCTTCTTTTCGAAGGGGTGGCCTTTCCCCTGGATGCGCTCTCCTTTATCATTCCCTACATCGGCCGGAAGTCACAGGAGATCCTCCAGAGCTACAAGCACCTTGCAAGCTTTGGCCTCATGATCTCCGACAGCTCGCGCGGCCGGGTCATCTCCGGGCTCCGTGGAGAGCCCCTGGCCCTCTATTACATGAACAGGAAGGATTTTGCCCAGGTCGTGAAGGGTCTCGAGATCCTGGTGAAGATCTATCTGGCCGGCGGCGCACAGGAGATCTATGTGAACGTTCAGGGCTGGAGGCCTGTGCGCACACTTGCCGACCTGGAGAAGAACCTGAAGAAGCGTATCCGCCCGGTGGATGCGGAAATGAGCGCCTTTCACCCCCTCGGCAGCTGTCACATGGGCGGATTCCCGGGCCGCTCGGTCTGCAACCCCAACGGTGAAACCTATGATGTCCGGAACCTCTTCATTGCCGACGGCTCCCTCATTCCCCCCGGCCTCGGTGTAAACCCCCAGATCACCATCGCCGCGGTTTCCGCCCGCGTGGCAGACTATATCGACGACCGACTCACCTGATCCCTCCCCAACAAAAAAAGGCGGCTTGCCGATAAGGAAGCCGCCTCTACTGTTCCTGTTCCTTCTGTTGATCAGTCCGAACTCTTATCCGTGGATTTGGGGGAACTTTCACTCTTTTCCGTCTTTGTTCCTGTTTCGGACTTCTTCTCTTTCTTGTCTTCATTCTCGGTGGACTTCTTTCCGCCGTAGTCGGTTACGTACCAGCCCGACCCCTTGAGATGAAAGCTCGAAACCGAGATCAGCTTCTTCACATTCCCGCTGCAAAACTTGCAGGACGGAAGACCCGTGGCCTGGACGGCCCGGAACATCTCAAAATCCTTTCCGCAATCCTGGCAATTGTATTCGTAGATCGGCATGGAGACCTCCAGAATGGTTCGCCCTAGTTGAATGCGCGTCCGATCAGATAGTCATCACTGAAGCATTCGAGAACCAGATCGATTTCCGCATCTCTAACAGGCTTCAAGATGTTTTGGGTGATACGGTGGACCTTCTCCTCTTCGTTTTTCCTCTCCTCCGGGGGCATTTGGAAATCACACTCACCCCTGTCGAACCGCAGGATATGAACGAGCTCATGCGTGGCGATGTACAGCATGAGGGGAAAGAGCTTGATAAAGGAACTGCTCCTGTTGACGGCGTCAAGAATACGGTTGTCCTGCAGGCAGATCCGGTAAAAATGGTAGTTTTCCGAAGGGGTTCGGGTATCCTCCTCCCTTCCTGCATACTTGCAGAGGTGAGCGAAAGATTCTTCGTTCACCTCATGGTTCTGGAGCTGCTCGAGTGTCTTCACGTCATAAATGAGCTGGTTCCATTCCCCTGGATCGAGGCGAAAATAACCCAGGGCAAGCTTCTCCGCCCTGGAAAAGCTCTTTCTTACGAATGTCTTTTCTTTCTGGCCAAAATACATGACTCGTCTCACATTTTGACCGCTTTCATCCTTACTTTCTTTAATATAATCATCTGCTTAGATATGTCAACCTGCAACCCCTCGTCTTACGAAGAATCCTCTGTACATCTCATATCAAAGTGCCTGGAACATATGGGGTATATCAAGAATTGGATTGAAACCCTCACCGGTTCTCTGTCATATTGATCCCCGTCATGTCGAGCGTGGATTGATTCCCTTTTGCATTGGTTTCAGGCCACCTGTATGTCTTGGATGCACATTGCGTCCCTGCATGTTCCAGAGATGCGAGCAAGGAGGAGGGCATGCGCTTCATTCTCGCCCAGAGGGGACTTTACGATGATCCAAAAAAATGATCTGCACATCCATCCGGTGAATCGATGAAACGAGCGGGATCTCTGCAAAGCGTGCCTTCCTTCCTTCTCCTGGTCGTCCTCGTTGCCTTCCTCCTGTGTCACAAACACGGTGCCTGGACC
>CAZSUQ010000676.1:0-3546 GCA_964609935.1 uncultured Thermodesulfobacteriota bacterium
GGCTCCGGGGGGGGGGGTGCGGGGGGACGGGGCGGGGAAAAACCCGCTGCGCAGCCGTCCACCGCTCCGGCTACGGTCCGCATGATCCAGCGATCGGCGAACGGTTCCATCCCTCTGGGCAGGCCGCTCTCCTTCAGGCTGGCGGATGTTGGATCCGAGACCCAATCCGGCAGCGCCTATCTGAGAACCTCCACCATGCTGAAACGTTACCTGGATGCAAAACATTTATCGAGCCAGCCGGTTACGGTTTCCGTGAATCCGGGTGCGGGACGGAAGATCGGTTCGGAAGACCTCGTGGGCGTCAGCTATTCCTCGTCACAGGTGGTTTTGCAGTACGCAAGCGGCAAGCAGCAAGTGGTGTCGCTCGTAAAGGGTGAACCTTTCCCTAAATTCGAACTCCGGAGGGCATCTCAGGGATCCGGTACGGTGTCCGTGGGAACAAAACTTGATGAGATCGACAGCTGTTTGAACACGCTCCAGCGCGTTCTGGAGGGAACCCACTAGGAGGTGAAGCAATGAAGAAATGGATTGGAATCTTCCTGATCTGCATGGCCCTGGCCATTTGGACGGGTACGGGGAGCGCAAAGGAGTCCGCAACGAACCCGCAGGCGCAGCACCTGGAACTCCTTCAAAAAGCCAAGACATTCTATGACAAAGGTGACACCGCGCAGGCCATCACGGTCTGTGACGAGTACATCGAGAAACTCGGAGAGAAATTTCATCCACAGGTCTGGTTCCTTCGGGGGAATGCCTTCCACAAGGTATACAAGACGACCCGCAAGGAGTCGGATATCGGAAACGCCATCCAGAGCTACGAAAACGCTCTGGCCTTGTACAAGGACGTGAAAACCTTCACCGGGCTGGATTCGGTTCGATACCAGATCGAGGGGTTGTTCAACCTGGGGCTCCTCTACGAAGAGCAGTTCAAGCTCCTGGCGCGTGTCTGGGATCCCAAAACCATCGAAGAGAAGGAATGGAAGATCCTTTCCAACATCTCCCAGGCCATGTCCATGGCCGAGATGTACAACGAGTGGAAGGACACCCTCTCCGATCAACAGGAACGTTACCTGGACCGATCCCTGGAGACGTATCTCAACATGGTACTGCTGACCAACCTGCCGGATGTCTACCGGCCTCTTTGTGAAAACATTTTTTCGCGCGGCCGGCAATCCAAGCAAAAGGAAAAGTATGCAACCTATGAAGAGGAACTGAAGTTCGACCCGAACCTGAAGGCCTGCGTGAACTGGATTCGCGGGAAAGAATTGGCCGAACGGGTCGATGCATACGACAAGGCCATCAACCATTTCCGCCTGGCCGTTCGTCTCGCGCAGACGGATCGGGCCCGGGCAAGCGTGGGAAGACAGATCGCTGACATCTACCTGAAGAAGGATTCTTTTGAGGACAAGAAACTGGCCCTGGAGTATGCATCCGAAGCGTGGGACATCTGGAAGAAAAACCAGGGTGTATGGGGACCGGACCCGTTGCTGTTCGATACCTATGGAACCAGCCTGAAATCCGTGGCCGTGGGGATCGCCATGCAGGAGAACCCGGACTACGATGAAGTCATCAAGCTCTGCCATCAGGCAGTTCGAATCCCTGCATGGAAGGACAAATACTACATGAACTACCTCCTCTCGTTCTCCGCCTATCAGAGAGGGGACAACGACCAGTTTTATCGCTTCGGGAAGAAGGCCATCCAGGTGATTCTCGATAAGTACAAAAACGAGTTCGATCAGATCCAGTCCGAGGAAGAGAGAGAAGTCCTTTTGTTCTGGGTCAACTCCCTGCGTGGATCCGGACGGATCCTGGAGGCCATGCGGTACCAGAAAATCGGTGATCAAATCAGCAAGAATGCCCTGTAAAGAAGAGGATGCTCCTTCGGACGACCTCACGGCAAGGGGATAACCAGAAACAGTGAAGGAGGGGAAGATCGATGCAAATGAAGCGACTGATCGTATGCCTGCTTTGTACATGTCTTGGGCTGGGCTTGTGGATGGCCACGGAGGGCCTTGCCGAGGATTACATTGCCAAGAAAGGGATCTCGAAATTTCACAGGGACATGGCAAAGCTCGTTGAACAGACCCTGGCGCTCCCATCCTCCGACCAGGCTCAACTGGCCATGCTCAACCGCCTGTTTCAGATGAAATTCGATGAAGTGGAACGTCTCTTCAATTTTTGCGGAGATTCCCAGCAGGTGAGGCGCCAGATCGCTGAACTCTACCTGCTCAAGGCCATCCAGAAAAACAAGGCCGGCAACAGGATTCAGGCCTATTTTGCCCTCCTGGATGCTGGCACGTGGGACAAGCTGGCAAAAAACAGGTCCATGAAGATTGGAAACGCGTTTTTCGACATGGGTCAGTACGCCTCGAACCTGGAAGAGGAGATGAGGCAGCGAGGCAACAACGTCCGCTTTCTGATCGCTTCCTTCCCGGAAGGACAGCTGTATCATCCGGACAAGGTGATCATGGCCAAGGACGATGAAAAGGCTCAGGACAAGCTTGCCTCTGGTGAGTCCGGCAACCCTTCGGTTCGCAGGGTCCAATCCTCTTCTCTTCGTGAGCAAGATCGATGGACCCAGTCAAAGATCATGTCCGAAGAGGACGAAGCGTTCCTCCTGGCGAGATTTCGCAAGGCCCTGTATGCCTATTACTACGATCCCATCGAGGCCAATGCAGAGTTTTCCCTCTACCTTCCGTATGGCGACTATTATGTCTATGAGAAGGACTTTTCACTTCGACCTGAGGAATTCAACGTCTCGAGCCAGGAAACCAAGGTGAATCTGCATCCTGCGCAGTGGTTCGGGCTTCAATTCACGGATGAAGTGCATCCGTCGAACATCACCCTTTCGTTCCACGGCGTGGAATGGAAGGATCTTGACCACGTTCCCTTCGGCCGATTCCGGATCAAGGTGAGCAGCTCGGATTACACCTATCCGGTGGTCAGGGTGGCCTTTGTGGAAAAAGAGGACATAGAGACCCTGAACCAGGTAAGGAATCCGGAGAGACCCGAGGCCACGGTGGTCGTGGCGGACCGAGGCGTCTGCAAGCTAAGGCTTCGTTTAAGAGATTCGAACGAGAAACTGAGGTATTCCCTGCTGGGCTACTAGCTGCACCGCCCAGGAGCGAATTTGCTGAACAAAATGGAATCATAAGCTCCGGATACAGTTGCCTCCACCTCCCCCTCCGGTGGATCTCCCGGGCTAGGGCCTTCGGGCCCTGTCCGGGAGTTTTTTTTCAACAAAACAAACCAGGCCCTCAGGACGAGGCTTCTTTCCACTTCATCCCTTCACCCACTTTTCCTCCCATGGACGAATGGCAGGACCACACCTCGAGGAGGGGTCTCCTTCCTTGTTTGGGAAAAAGACATTGTGTATACTTTCCTGGCTTCCATAGCCGGTTAACGGATTGATTTCCCTATCCATCGGATACAGGAGGAAACCAATGAGTCCTGAGAGCCCTTACCCCAAATATGCAAAGACCATCCCCCAACACTTTTACGGCATGGTTGAGAAATATCCAGACGAGATCGTGTTTCGCTCCAAGAAGG
>CAZSUQ010000677.1:0-3546 GCA_964609935.1 uncultured Thermodesulfobacteriota bacterium
TTCTTCCTTGCGATGGTCCAGAGGAGCCGGATCAACCTTTGAGGGTTGAAGTAGAAGCGGCGGAAAGCTTCCCGGCGAAACCGTTCCAGTTGATCCTGCGACAGGTCCGTTAAGGGTCCTTCTGTAGAACATTCCTCGATTTCCGAACCCGGAAGGATCTCCAGGACATGAGCATCCATCAGATGAGCACCTAATTTCAGAATCTGCTGCGTGGTGTGCTGGGCCGTGCGTGCCGATTCGCCGGGCAGGCCATAAATGTACGTGACCACGGTCACCATACCGAGCTTGTTCGCCGTCTTCACGGCTTCTTGGAGTTGCATCGCCTCGTCGGGCCTTCGGTGAACATTTTGAAGGATCTCCGGTTCTGCGGACTGGGCCCCGAAGGAAATCATGTTGCAGCCGGCATCCCGGAGCATCTTGTACATGGTCGGTCGGTGTTTTGGGTAGCTGTTCGGGTTTAGGATGCACATCCAGGGGATTCCGAGAGCCTCCTGTCGCAGCTTTTCCAGAAAGGACTCGGCCCACGATCGTTTCTGGGGAAAAACGTCGTCTACGAACAGAAGGTATCTTGCTCGAAAATCTCTATGTGCGCTCCGGATTTCCTCCAGGACGTTTTCCACGCTGCGCATCCTGTAACGTCCCTTCCAGAATCGGTGGGAAAAGCAGTAACTGCACCGGTAATAGCAGCCACGCGACGCGGTGAGTGTAATGCAGGGCTTTCGGACCATGGGATTGAAGAAATCGTAATAGCTTTGAACGGTCCTGGGATCGCGGTATGGAAACGGCAGCGTATCGAGTTCCGGGACCAGGGGCCGTGAAGGCGTGTAGGTCACCTGCCCGTTCTCCAGGTAGGCAAGGCCCTCGATTCCGGAGAATCCCTTCCCGTCTTGAAGGGACGTCACGATCTCGAGAAGCACCTCTTCTCCTTCTCCCATGCAGACCGCATCGGCTCCGGCACCAAGAAGGAGTTCCGCATGAACAGAGCCGGGGCCCCCTGCAACAACCAGAATCCCTGTTTGGTCTTTGAGGAAGCGGATCGCCCGGGAGACTCGGTTCCGATTCATGGAACTGACATAAAAGCCTATGAGTTGGATGGTGCCCTTGACTCGTTTCAGAATCTCATCAGCGGGAAGAGGTTCGAGGATGCCATCCATCAGTTCGGTCTGGATGCCGGATCGGTGCAGTGTGGCCTGCAGGTACTGCAGTCCCAACGGAGGACGTCTCTGGAAGGCCTCGTAGAGCCGATTTGCATCGGCGAAATCCGTTGGCAAATAGATCAACCCCACCCGATCCACAGGATGGAGAGACGATTTTTCGTAGCTTTGGAGCATAGGAAGAATACCGTTATGAAGCCCTTTGGAACTCCCTTCGGGGACCTGGATCCAATTTCTGTGTTCGTCTGCGTCGAATGGCCGTGGAGGGCTAAGGTGCCGATAAAAAAGGTGATGATTCCTTTGACTATAACACACCCACCATGAAGATCACAGCGTACAGCTGTTCTTTCCCTTGCATGGATCGTGTGTAAAGGAAAGACGCTCTCTCCTGCTGATGGTAGACAAAAAAGGATGGGATTGTGTACATTATTGGTAAATAAGAGTTTCAGAAATGGACATCCTGAGGAGGTGGCAGATGCCTCTCGTTGCCTTGACCTTGCTGCCCGTTCTTTCCGGCTTCTACGTGAGATTCAGTGAATCCTGGAGCCTCTTGTACAAGTGTAACCTTTTCCTTCATCCGTTGGGGGGCGTGGGTTGGGGCTTTGGAATCTATCGAGCGATTCGGCAAAGAAGAGCGGGTTCGGGCGCAGGGAAGCAAGGGCTGGGTCCGGGAATCCTGTTGGTCCTCGCCATCGGGGTCATCGCTTCATCCTTGAGCAAGGATCTCTTCTTTTTCTGGGGAGCTGTTGTGCTTTCCCTGCTTCCTGTTCTGGCGACCGTTCTGAGGCGTGGGAAGGGGTTTCGATCCCTCACCGGAAACCATGCCTTTCCGTCCCTCTTCCTGTTTGCCGTGCTTCTGGTTTCGGCCTCTGGTGTCTTGATTTTCTCCATGCGCCTTGGGCAGGAACTGCGCCCGGTGTATGGGATCCATGGCGCTGCGGGTTCCCTGAGTCTTATGCTCCTCGCTGTCCTGTTCCTGTACGGATGGTGGAAGAATCCTGCCGCAATCGGCGACCTGTTCGCCACGAAGATCGGTATCGGGAAGGTTGAAAAAGGACCGGAACTCGGGCTTCTCGTGGTTGCCGGCTTGACCGGTGTCGCTTTGTGGGCTGCGGACGGCAAGCCAGAGGAGGTCACGTATACCTTTCATCTTTCCACCGTTCCACTTGAGAGACGGAAGCCTCATGAAGTGGATGAGATTCCAAAAGATTTCACCTATGCGACGGTGATGACCGCCGTGGATAGCTGCGGGGGGGCAAGAGGTTGCCACCAAGGAATCGTGGACGATCATCATCGCTCCTCCCACAATCGAAGTATCCAGACTTCCTATTTCCAGAGGAACCTCGAGTTCCTGGCGGAGGAGATCGGTGACCAGAATACCTACATTTGCGCCGGATGCCATTTCCCGAATGCCTATTTCATACAGGGCACGGGTTTTCGGGATTACGAAGACCGAGATGGGTGGTCCTGCCTCTATTGCCATACCGTGGATGACGTGGTGTTCACCAAAGAGAAGGGTAAGACGATCCTCAAGCTGAGGCCCAATGTGAATCATGTGAAGATGTTCGCTCCTCCCGCAACCGGGAAGGGACTGCGCTTCATCAATGAAATGATGATCCAATTGAATCCGAGGGGACACGGGCGGGCCTTTACAAGGGATCTTTACTTTCAGGACCAATACTGTCAGGTCTGCCACAACCTGCAGATAAAACCCTCTGAAAACCCGGGATTCATGAAAGCGAACTGCATCGACTGCCACATGCAGGGAAGAAAATGGATGGGCAAGGAAGGGAAGGAGCGGAATCATTTCTTTCCCGGAACCAACTTGGCCGGTCCGGCTGACTTGGGCGATGAAGATGCCATGCGGATCAATACCATGTACAGCCGGGGAGAGATGGAACTTGCCCTGCGTGGCTGGGGAGGGATCTGGAGCCTTGTCCCGAAGGAGGACAGAAAGATCAAGGATATCTGGCTCCAGGTGAACATCGAGCCGCTTGTGGACCCGGTTCCAGGAAATCCCCTCGCGTATCGCGTTGTGACGACGAATACGTCCTTGGATCACGCCTTTCCCGCTGCGCCCCTGGACTTGATCGAGGTTTGGCTGGAAACCCAGGTCAAGGACGCCCGGGGACGTGTTCTCTTCCAGAGCGGTGTTCTGGATGAGGCATACAAGATTCCTGAAGGAGCGCACAAGCTGGGTGGCTACATGATCGGCATGGACAATCACCTTGTCACAAAGAACAGGGTGTGGCAGATCAAGAAGAAGGTGATTGAGAGGGAGATCCTTGTGAACGAACAAATCCAGGATCGGTATACGTTTTCCATCCCGGAGGATGCCGTCGGGCCTCTGGAGATCTACGCATCCTGGAACTACCGGAAACTCAACCAGGAA
>CAZSUQ010000678.1:0-3536 GCA_964609935.1 uncultured Thermodesulfobacteriota bacterium
ACTCCATGGGCACACCTCTCTGAGTTCCCGGTCCGCCGCCTGCTCGAACCCCTCCAGCTTCTTCATCATCCCGTGGAACTTCTCCGGTTTCAGGGACTGGGGGCCGTCGCTTTCGGCCAGCTCGGGCTGGGGGTGCACCTCCACCATGAGGCCGTCCGCACCCGCCGCCACGGCTGCATAACACATGGAGGCCACGTACCGCCAGTGCCCGGTACCGTGGGATGGATCCACGATCACGGGAAGGTGGGTCTTGTGCTTCAGGACAGGAACCGCGCTCAGATCCAACGTGTTTCGCGTTGCCGTCTCAAAGGTCCGGATTCCCCGCTCGCAGAGAATCACCCGGTGGTTCCCCTCGCTCAGGATGTACTCGGCCGAAAGGAGAAACTCGTCGATGGTCGTGGCCATCCCCCGTTTCAAAAGGATCGGTTTGTTGACCTTTCCCAGCATCTTGAGCAGCGCGAAGTTCTGGATGTTCCTCGCTCCCACCTGGATCACGTCCGCATACTTCCTGACCAGGGGCAGATCCCTCGGGTTCAGCACCTCGGTCACAAAGGGCAGGCCGGTCTCCTTCCTGGCTTTTGCAAGGAGCTTCAACCCCTTTTCCGCCATCCCCTGGAAGGAGTATGGAGAGGTCCTCGGCTTGAAGGCGCCTCCCCGCAGGATGGAGCCTCCGGCCTCCTTGACCACACGGGCGGATTCAATGATCTGCGCCTCGCTTTCCACGGAACAGGGGCCTGCGATGACCAGGATCTTTTTCTCGCCGAATCTCACCTTTCGGGTCACAGAGACCATGGATTTCCCTGTTTTGACCTCCTGGCTCGCCAGCTTGTACGGCTTGAGGATCGGGAAGACCGATTCCACACCGGGCAGGGACTCCAGGTCCTGAAGGCGGGCCTTTCCCCTCTCGTCGCCCACGGCGCCGATCACCTTTCTTGTTTCCCCCCTGATCACGTGGGGCTTGTAACCGAGCTTGATGATCCGTTCTTTGACCACCCTGAGTTCGGCAGGGCTGGCCCCTTTTTGCATAACAATAATCACGGATGTACTCCTCTCCTCATGTTCTTCTCATTGCTTTAGGAAATTATAGAACAGTCCCTAGGGGTGTCAAATCACACGGACTGCACGGATCTTTGTATTCCCTTGAATTCTGTGGAAGAATACCGGACGTCGGCGGAAGCAGGAATACTGAAAAAAGGTGAAAACGGAGAAGCAGAATGGAGAAAGGGAGCGGAGAGGCCATCCTTTCCGAGGTCGCACGCTGGAACCTTGGGCTCGGGTTCAGCGATATCCCGAAGACCGTTCTCCGGAAGGCGCAATGTCAGATCCTGAGCGTACTCGCGTCCGTGTACGCGGGGAGGAGCCTCGGGCAGGCACGGGCCGTGATGGAGACCGTGAGAGATAGGGGGAAGAGGGGAAAGGCAACGGTGTTGGCTTCCGGGGAGAGGGCAACCGCAGAGGATGCGGTGCTTGCCAACACCACGCTGAGCATGGCCCATGATTTCGATGATTACCTCTTCATGGGGCATACGGGACACTCCGCCGTGCTCGTGTCCCTGGCACTCTGTGAAGAGATGAACAAGGATGTGGCCGACCTGGTCACATGCCAGGTGGCGGCCAACGAGATTGCCGGAAGGCTGGGGACCTCGGCGCTGCTCGGGCCCCTGAACGGCCAGATGTGGAGCTTTATCCACCTGGTCGCCTCCAGCTGTATTGCCGGAAAGCTGCTGGACCTCGGGCAGGAGCAGATGGAGAACGCCATCGGGATCTCCCTGTCCCAGCCCCTCTACCCGTCCAGGAGCGCCTTTTTCGGAAGCGGCGCAAAGCTTCTCACTGCTTCCTGGCCCTCCCTGCTGGGACTCCAGTCTGCGTTCCTTGCCCGGGAAGGGATGACCGGTCCAAGAGACGTTTTTGACCCGGACGGAGGCTTTTACCAGACCTTCAGCTTTTACCCCATCCGTGGAGCCTGGGAGGGCCTGGGAAAGCGATGGCTGACCGAGACCCTGGCCGTCAAGCGGTTTCCGGGCTGCGCCTACCTGGACAGCACCGTGGATGCCGTGGAGGTGATCCTGGAGAGGATCCGACAGGAGCGTGGCAAGGCCCTGGCTCCGTCCGAGGTGGAAACGATCCGGATTCATGCGACCGTGCTCACATGCGAGATGGAGCGCCTGGCAGAGCAGTATGAGAAGGAGGGGCTTCACCCCGTGCTCGTGAATTTTTCCGCCCGCTACAGCCTGGCCTGGAGGCTACTGACGGGCGGGTTGAGAGCGCAGGAGATGACCGAGGAGAGGGTCAAAGAGCTCGAAGGGGACCTGCGTTCCCTGGCCGAACGAATCCACGTCCTTTCGGACAGGGCATTGAACCTTGAGCTGATGCAGTCTCAGATCCGGGGTGCCGGTCTGGGCAAGCTGCTTCATGAAATGGGCTTGAGCGGTTTGTTCACGGTCCTACGCAAGGCTTCAGGCCAGTACACGCTGCGGGAACACCTTTTTCCGAAGGGAAGGGGAGAGAAGGGGGCGAGGCAGACCCCGTTCTGGCAGGGCAGCCCAAAGGGATGGATACAGGGCCTCTCCCGTCTGATTCCATCCGGACCGTCTACATCCGGGAAACGTTATTCCCTGGAGGAAGTCCTGCCCGAGGCCTTAGAGTTCCCCTTTGGCGCAAGGGTGGAGGTCCGGTTGAAGGACGGATCCGTGTTTGCCCATGAGCAGCGTGTGCCTGAAGGCGCCCCGGGGAACAACGAAGCGGACCTGCTGGAAATCGCCGGCGAGAAATTCCGGAGTCATGCAGAGGATGTTCTTGGGGCTGATGGTGCAGAGGAGGCCCTGAAAAAGCTCCTGGAACTCAGTCCCCACCAGAAGATGCGCAAACTGGTGCGGGCGCTGGCGCCTGCGGAGAATCCGGTATCATAAATCTCTGGACCGAGATCTCTTTTCCATTACGTTGGACGATGGGATTCACTTTTGCGATTGCAGGACCCGGCCCGGAGGGATTCATGGATGAGCTGAGGGCGTACATTGAAAGGATGATCAAGCAGACCGAGGAAGACCTGGTATTTCAGCGAAAAACCGATCCGGCCGACGAGTGGATGAAATTCCTGGAAGGAAAGCTTCACGCCATGAGATTGATCCTGGCGCAGATGGAGGATATCCGAAAGAAGGACGAGCAGCTTCACTAGAAAGGGAAGCTTTTCCTATGCCGTTAGCCCTGGTTCCAGAGCCCGATGATCGTGGATAAACGGTACCCGTGGTGCTATAATCTTCCTCCGGATGGTTCGGAAGTCCCATCAAATTCCAAAGCAATGGGAAAAAGGACAGATCCCTTACACTCGTAAGTGATTGATTTTACTTTATGCCCCTGTAGCTCAGTGGATAGAGCACAGGATTCCTAATCCTGGGGTCGCGTGTTCGAGTCACGCCGGGGGCACCATGAAAAACAATGGGTTGGGGTGAAAACTTCAACCCTTTTCTTATGTCGATTTCGGCGATTGTACCCACATTGTGCCCAAAAACGCACCCTGTTTCTGGAGGTAAGCTTCT
>CAZSUQ010000679.1:0-3511 GCA_964609935.1 uncultured Thermodesulfobacteriota bacterium
CCGTTTAGCAAAGGAGTCGATGTCCAGCCCCCTGTCCAGGACCTCCTGGATGTAGGCCATGGTATTGGAAAAGGCAAAGGCAGCCTCCTGTGCCATGGAAGCCCCTGCCTCCCGCATGATGATCCCCCTCACATTGAAGGGGTAGAACCTGGGCAGGTTCTTTGTGCAGAACTCCACGATGTCCGTGGTGAGGCGGAGGGCGGGCTCCGGGCTGAAGACCCACATGCCGCGGGACACGTACTCGCAGAGGATGTCGTTGGAAAGGGTCCCGCTCAGCTGCTCAGGGGCCACGCCCTGTTTTTCTCCCAGGGCCACGTACATGGCCAGCAGGATAGCGGCCGGTGCATTGATGTTGAACGACGAGATGATCTTGTCCAGGGGGAGGCCGTCATAGAGGATCTCCATGTCCCGCAACGTGTCCACGGCGAGCCCCACACGGCCCACCTCTTCTTCTGCAAGCTCGTGGTCCGAATCCATGCCCATCTGTGTGGGCAGGTCAAAAGCACACGCCACACCGTTGTTTCCGCTCTTCAGAAGAAACTTCCAGCGCTTGTTGGTGTCCTCTGCCGTGCCGAACCCTGCATAGAGTCGCATGGCCCAGGGACGGATCCGGTACATGGCAGGATAGACGCCGCGCGTGAAGGGGTATTCACCCGGGAAGCCCACCTTCTCGGAGAAATCGATCCCTGCCAGGTCCTCGGGATCGTAGACGACCTTGATCTCCTCCCCGAGCTCACTCTTGACCTGGGGGAGCTTCCCGATCTCCTTTTCTTCCGCCCAGCGCGACCGCTCCTTTTTCAGGTCTTTGTCGGTCTTCATGTCGGCCTCCCACATTGACCTTCCCGCCTACGAGACGAGTGCGGCCTTCAATTCATCCCGGAAATCGGGGTGCGCGAGGCCGATCAGGGCCTCGGCCCTCTCGGGCAGGGACTTTCCCTTGAGATCAGCCACACCGTACTCGGTGACCACGTACTCCACGCAGTGCCGGGGCGTGGTGACCGCCGAGCCTATGGGGAGCTGGGCCACGATCCTGGAATGCCTGCCGTCCGGGCTCGTGGACGTCATGGCGATCACGGATTTGCCGCCAGGCGAATAGAGTGCCCCCGTGAGAAAGTCAAAGCTCCCGCCGATGGCGCTGATCTGTTTCCCCTTCACGGTTTCCGCATTGACCTGCCCGGTGATGTCGATCTCAATGGCAGAAAGGATGGAGCAGAACTTCTCGATCTCAGCCACCACACGCGTGTTGATGGTGCGATGGACCGGTCTTCCCTCCACCATGGGGTTCTCGTGAACGAAGTCAAAGAGGCGCCTGGTTCCCAGGATTTCGGTCACGCGTATGGCAGGCGTTTCCGAAGGGGCTTTGCCCGGATCCACGGCACCGGCCTCCACCAGGTCCACGATCCCGTCCACGCCCATGGCAAAAAACTTGAGGTTCCGCTTTCCCTTCAGGGCCTGGATCACAGCGGAGGGGATCGCCCCGATCCCGATCTGCAGGGTTGCATCGTCCGGAATGAGCTCTGCCACGTATTCCCCGATCTTCATCTCCTTCTCACTCACCTCTTTCGGCGAAGGGAACTCCAGCAGGGGCCTGGAGGTCTCCACCACGGCATCCACCTGTGAGACATGCAGGGAGCATTCCCCAAGGACCCTGGGCATCTGCTCGTTCACCTCAACGATGACCGTCTCCGCCTCGAGGGCCGTAGGGAGCGCATGGCTGATGGAGACCCCGAGGCTCATGAATCCTTCGCTGTCCGGGGGCGCGGCCTGGATCAGGGCCCTCTTGGCCGGCCAGATCCCTTCCTTGAGAAACATCCAGGCCGTATCCCCCTGGCGCATGGGAATGTACTTTACGGTTCCCTTTGAGAGGAGCTTGCGGATCGGCGGAGCGCACTGCCATGTCCGAAAGGAAAAGGAATCCTCCAGGCCATCCTCCAGGAATTTGTACTGGATCTGCAGGCCGCTCACGATCTCCACATCCTTCAACCGTTCATGATCGGCCACCAGCGCTTCCACCAGGGTTTGCGGAAGGCCGCAGCAGAGAGGAAGAACGATCCGGTCCCCGGATTGAACGGCTTGAATCGCCTCTTCTGCGCTTACCTTCTTCGGGGTGCCTGAACGCATTCAACTTCCTTTCCTTTTCTCTTCATGAAACCGGTTCGTGAGCTCTGTCATGAAGAACAAAGACCCTTTCCTCCGAATATTCACTCCCCCTTGAATTCAGGGTCTCGCTTCTTGAGGAACGCCTCTACCCCTTCACGGTGATCCTGAGAGTGGAGGCAGAGGGACTGAAGGTCCGCCTCCAGGGCCAGGGCCGTGTCCAGGTCCGAGACGGCACCGGAACGGACGGCCTGCTTTGCGCATCGCTGGGCCAGGGGTGGGCCGGTTGCGATGGACCTTGCCATGGCCATGCCCTCCTTCAGGAGAGAGGCATCCGGAACCACACGGTTGACGATCCCGATCCGCTCGGCCTCCCTGGCATCCATCAACTCGCCCGTGTAGAGGATCTCCAGGGCCTTGGCACTCCCCACTGCACGGGGAAGGAAGAAGCTCAACCCCATATCCACGGCCAGGGCCACCCGTCGGAACCCGGCCCCGAACCGCGCGCTCTCGGCCGCAATCCGTATATCGCACGCCAGTGCAAGGCTTAGCCCTCCTCCTGCAGCGACGCCGTTCACCAGGGCCAGGGTGGGCTTGTCCATAACCGCCAGGGCCCGAACCACGAGGATGTGGATGGCGCGCAGGCGATCCCTGTGACGCTCCCGGTCCCATCCGAACCGGGTGGGCTGTGCCTTCACATCCCCCCCTGCACAGAAGGCCCTTCCGGCTCCGGTCAACACCAGAACGCGAACGTCCTCCCGATGGGAGAGGTCCGAAAAGGCCGTGGACAACTCGGCCAGGGTCTCGTTGTCCAGCGCGTTCAATCGCTCCGGCCGGTTCAACGTCAGGGTTGCAATCCCTTCGGAGACCTCCAGCAGAAAATTCTCATAAGCCATGTCTGTCTCACCCGGTAATACGAGCATCGTGGTTCAGGAAGACGGTTTGTTGAGTGCGAAGTATTTTGAGGCATGATTCCATCCTTTGCCTCGGGATTCGATCACTCCAGCATCACGCCCTGCGCAGACCCGATGACGCACTTCTCCCCTTCCTGGTTTTGCACAAAGATGTCGCCCTTGATGATCTTCTTCCCATCCTCCTCTTTCTTCTCGGTGACCGTTCCGCCGATGGTGATCCGGTAGCCCGGCCGGATGGGTGCAATGAATTTGATCCCCTCGAGCTTCCCCCCGCAGAGCCATCCCCTGCCCATCCATCGGTTCATCATCTCACAGAGAAAGGAAAGAGCGATGTGGCCGTGTGCAATGGTCCCGCCGAACTTGGTCTCCTTGGCGTATTCAGGATCCACGTGCAGGGGGTTGAAGTCCGTTGAAACCACTGCCCAGCGGTTGATGATGTCCTGCGTGATATCCTTCTGAAGCGCCGGGAAGGAATCCCCAATGGATAGGTCACCGAACTT
>CAZSUQ010000680.1:0-3507 GCA_964609935.1 uncultured Thermodesulfobacteriota bacterium
GGAGGGGCACAAGGAGGCGATGAATGAGAAAGGTGAAGAGATCGAGAAAACCACATGCGACGTGGAGGTCGAAAGTCAGACCCTCAGTGACCTCAAGATGGGAGGTACGACCGAGGGAGCCGACGCCGTCGAGCAGAGCATCGAAAGCGCCCAGGAGACCAGCGTGGGTGAATTCGAGGAACAATCCGGGGAGCTGGAGCAGGTTCATGGAGAGGCCGAGGAGTATGAAGGCGAGCTCCATGAACGATCCGACACCACCACTTCCGACATGGACAAGATCTCGGAAGCCACGGGACAGATCAACAGCGACGCCCCCAAGACGGAACTGGATGCCGCCAGGGATGCCGCCCAGGAAGATGTCGATTTTCTTGACGAGATGGAAGAAAACGACCAGGAGGCCCGGGACGAAAGTCAGAGCCTCCATGATGAGCATGAAGGCCGCGTAAATTCAGCAAGGAGTTCATAAGATGCAAAACCGTCCGAACATGCCAGGCGTGAACATGCCCCCACCGGGGCCTCCCGGAGTTCCAAGAATTCCCGGCATTCCCGGTGCTGCTCCACCTCCCCCCATGAGGAAAAAAACCGTCCATCCGGACCTGTCCAACACGGAAGTGGAATCTTCAAGCGAACAGGATGTCGATGCCGTCCTCGATGCATTGCCCGGAAAACTCAGAGCAGGCTTGAACGCCATCGGCTCTGAGCTCGAACGCCTGAAAAAGAACCTCGCCGTGGTTCAAGGCCACGAGGAGGAGATCAACAGCGAAGAGGCCCTGGGCCATTACCAGCAGGCCGAGGCTGAAATCGCCAACAAGTACAACCAGATCCTGTCGTTGCGTGAAAATCTCTACCAGCAGATCTTGACTGTGGACCAGGCCGTTCAAGGAGTTCTCGATGAACTGGGTGTCGGCAAAGACATGGATCAGCCCGGCACAAAAAGAACACATGGGAAACCGAGGACAAGCAAGCCTTCCCAAGCGAAAACAACCCCGCAAAAGCCTTCCCCTGGGAAGAAGAACGCAGGTGGGAAGGCGCCTTCGCGGAAATCCCCGAAGAGCAAAGAAGAGTCCGAAGGCCTATCCGACCAGGCTTTGGCTCAGCACGCGGCCGCCACCCTCGGCTTGAGCCCCGCTACAGTCAACAAGGCCCTGAAAAAGAAGAAGAAATAGAACCATGGAATCAAACGGCACGGCACAGACGCTGTTGATCGGAACAGGAGGATCGAAGCCCGGTTTATGGACGATGCGGCCTGATTGTCGTTCCGCCGGGCCCCTGCTCGCGCTGCCTCCCGGACACAGTGTCTATGCGCTTGATGTCGATCCAGAAGGTGAGCGTTTCGCCGTCGGTGACCGAGCGGGGAACATCCAGGTCTTATCATGGCCCGGCATATCAGCGGCCGCTGCGCCGGAAAAGTTGTTCCATCTCACCCAGGGAGCTCCGGTGCTGTCCGTCTGTCTGGCAGGTGAATCCATGCTGGCCTCATCGGATACCCAAGTGAGATGCTTTCTCTGGCACCCCATGCAAGATGAAGATCACCCCGTATCTCTGGAGGGTGACGGGTCCCCCATATGTTCACTGACGAGACTCGATGAGGATCGATTGGCGGGTCTCTCAGCCGGCGGTTCGCTTCTGATCTGGGACACCCACCGAAAAAGACGGCTCGAATGCCTGGCCGGACCCAGGCCGCTGCGAAAGCTCGGCTTTGTGAAACTGGCGCACTGGTCTGACCACGATGCGGTTGTGTATCCCACCGAAGAGGGACTCCTGGCTGTCGTCACGCTCTCCACCCTGAATCTTCAAACCCATGAAGCACACACGGGACCCATCTACGCCTGCATCGGCAACAATGAAAAACTTCATACCCTCGGCGAGCAGGACGGGCGAATCAAGACGTGGATCTGGAGCGATTCAGGCTGCAAAATGATCCAATCTGGATCCGCCCCCAGGGGAGTCGTGTCCGGCGAACTCCTCGATGATACGCCCGGGAAACTCCTTCTCATCAACGGAGAAGGGGAAGCAGCCGTCTACGGCCTTGACGGCGAATCACTCCAGCTCTGCCACAGACTGGAAGGAAACCACTTTCGTGTTGCCGCGGGCCCCGCTTCTCCGGCACGCCGTGCCGTGGAGAAGCGTCGGCGTATCGCCATTTGTCAAAACCTCAGGGACGATGCCCTCGAAAGGATCAACACCGGCCGAACCGAAGGTCTTGAAGATCTGTACAGTCAGATCACCGAATCGGGCTTCGAACCCGTGGCGGTCGGATTGCGCGCCCATCAAGCCTATATGCAGGATGATATCATCGAAGAGCTCAGGTCCCGGCATCGATTACTCGAGATCATGCCGGAACTGGATCGGGATTCCCTCCATCGCCATGCCTCATTGTTGGTGAAGACCTGGTGCATCCCCGAAGCCAAGAAACTGTTCGATCAGATTCAGGCAACCGATCCTTCGAACTCGGACTGGCTCGACAAAACCGCCAAGGCGCTTCGAGCAAAGGCTTGGGTCGTCGAGCCGTATCACCCCATCCCTTTCCTGATCGAGGCGGCCATCGCCGTGGATCGGCCATTGGTGGGGCGCTGGGTTGTGGACACCTCCCCACCCATACCCTTCCCCGATGAAAGTCTCGAAGCCGAGACGTTGGTGAACCAGTTCGAGCAGGTGACTGCAAAGGACCACATCGAGAACCTGCCGCGCGCAGATGCGCAGAGCACCTGGTGGATATCTGAGGGATCGGTCCGCAAGTTGGATATCGTGCTTTTCACGGATCCGTCCAAGCGAAACAAAGTCGGATTCAGTTGGGCGGTTCAAATCGTGAAGGGTGATCTGAGCTGCAATATCGTCCCCACGGTCCTCTTCGATACCGGGCCGAGGCCGACTGATCGGTCTTCCGGAGAACACAACCGATTCATGCTCTCGGTATACGAGAATGGCGCCGGCCGTGATGGGTCTTGTTCCTGGCCCCGCAAGCTCTTTCAAACAGTGACGCACACTATCCGGCGCCTGCGGACCCGTGCTCGCTCTTGCCGGGAATGGAAGAGGAGTTGAAATGCAGGAACCGATCGGAAAACAGAGCGTATTCGATCCTGCCCCGAGACCGAGAGTTCAGCTGGTTATCGAGCCTGGGCAAACGTCCGCTGACGATAATCCCTTCTTGTCCCTTTCCATGGATACGGTGGGGTGCAGGCCTCTCCTGGAACCCGACACCAGGCTCGGCCGTTTCCACATCAAGAAGCGTCTCGGCCGCGGAAGCCTGGGCGATGTCTATCTGGCCTACGATGAGGTCTCGGGCGAAGAGGTGGCCGTCAAGGTGGTGGTCAATGGTAATGGGGGCGGAGAGGGAGCACCGGCCCGGTTGAGAGGAGAACGAACAGCCTACACCCAGATCCAGGATCATCACCACATCCTGAAAGTTCATGACCTGCATCTCATCCCCAAGGGGGGGGCGGAGCTCCTCGTGCTTCTTTTTAAATGCAATTAATCATAGTACAGTTCCCTTTGAAAAGGTTGTGG
>CAZSUQ010000681.1:0-3503 GCA_964609935.1 uncultured Thermodesulfobacteriota bacterium
TGCCAGGATCAGAATCGGCCCGAGAAGCTGATTCATGCGATTCTGGAGGAAGAAAGCCACCTCAGGTATGCTCAACAGGGACCCGGCAATAAGCAAACCCAGCCCCACATAAGTGATCATCCTGCCCAGGGTGTAGAGAATGCCGGAAAGAAGAACACGCCTCGTGCTCTCCACCTCCTTTGTCAGGTAGGAGATCGCGGCTATGTTTGAGGCCAGGGGACATGGACTCACCGAGGTCAAGATCCCGAGCCAGACCGCAGAACCAAGAGCAAAGAAAAAGGTCATTTCAAAGATCTTTCATGAATTTCCGGACTTCGCCTACCACGTATTCTTCGAACCGCTCGCGGTTCCGAACATGTTTCCAGATCTCGGGGAGGTTCTTCCATCTCACGTCCTTCCCGCCCTTTGTGTGGGAGATAATCAGGGACTTTGTGTATAGGTTGTAGTCCTTGATGTAATGCTTGTTCTCCGGTTCATCTATGTTCAGGGTACGGAAAGTGACCGCCTTCTCCTCGAGTTCCTTCACAAAGGTCTTCTGAACGGTTTCCTGCGAATATGTTTCCAGCTTCATACAGGTCGGACACCGGGAATTCGTGTGAAAGTAGGTTACCACTACCTGGCACCGGGGTTCTTGCTCGGCGTGCTTCTCTGTAAGCGCAGCTTGTGGCTCCGTGCTTGATGCTGTTCCCACCATTGTGCATGTCAGAATCCAGCAGATCGCAAGAAGTCTCATCCATGCCGGAACTTGGGAGCACCTTTGCTTTTGGTCGCAATTGGAGTCGTATGGCATCTCTTCTCCCTGTTTCGTTGATCGGTTTCCGGTTTGCATCGAGCCTGTCAGAACAGGCCTCCGTAAATCAGCCCGCTCACGGTTGCCATGATCACAACCAACACGCAGTAGGTAAGGGTTTTCCGTGGCCCGATCACTTGATTGATGACGAGCATATTGGGAAACGAAAGTGCCGGACCGGCCAGAAGAAGGGCTAACGCCGGCCCCTATCCCATGCCTGCCCCCATGAGCCCCTCGAGAATCGGGACTTCCGTGAGTGTGGCAAAGTACATGAAGGCACCGACGATGGAGGCGAAGAGGTTTGCCCGGAGGGAGTTGCCCCCAACCAGCCGTGTCACCCACTCCGAAGGGATGAGGCCTTCGTGGCCGGGACGACCGAGCAGCAGCCCGGCTGCCATGACCCCCACAAGCAAGAGAGGGAGGATCTGCTTGGTGAATCCCCAGGAGGCCTCCACCCACTCGGAGAGCTCGTCCTTTCTGAACCAGCGGATGATCATGTACGCGAGCAGGAGCAGGAAGAATCCGGAGATCACCCACTTGGTCCGGTAGACGGCCCACCAGATACCTGCCTCGGAATCCGGGGCTCCCCAGTTCATGAACACCAGGGCTGCAATCATTGAAAAGAAATACAGAGCGTCTTTCCAGGGTGGGCGCCCATCCATGTCCTCTTCCCCAACGGCGACCTCACCCCCGTCGGTCCTGGAGAGCTCCTCCTTGAGAAAGATCGAATGCATCAGAAGACCTATGATCACACTGAACACAACGGCACCGACGGCACGGGCAATCCCCAGTTCGGGACCCAGGATCCTGGCAGTCAGAATAATGGCAAGGACATTGACGGCAGGGCCGGAGTAAAGGAAGGCGGTTGCCGGCCCGAGACCCGCACCACGCGTATAAATACCGGAAAAAAGAGGCAGCACGGTGCAAGAGCACACGGCAAGAATCGAGCCCGAGACCGAAGCAACCCCATAGGCAACAACCTTGTGCGCACTGGCCCCAAAGTACTTGAGAACCGAGGCCTGGGAGACGAATACGCTTATCGCCCCTGCGATAAAAAACGCCGGTACCAGGCAGAGAAGGGCATGTTCTCTGGCGTACCACCGAACAAGGGCCAGGGCTTCGTAAATGCCTTCCTGAAATCGAACCCACTGTATCGGCAAGAAATACGCGGCCAGGAACGCCAGCAGGATGTAAAGAAGTTTTCGCTTCTCGCTCATTCGTTACGCTTTCTCAATCCACTTCTTGATCTGCTCCGGCGAGGCCACCTTGCCCGTTGACTTCACGGTTCCGTCGATGACAAGTGCAGGCGTCATGAACACGTTGTAGCGGCTGATCTCCTGGATATCCTCGACCTTTATCAATTCCGCTTCCGCACCTGCCTCGGTGAGAGCCTTCTGTGTGTTTTCGTAGAGCTTTTTGCATTTCGCACACCCGGGCCCAAGTACGGCAATCTTCATGACCCTTTCCTCCTTTGAGATGCTGTTTGAGTCTATTCTCTATCAGCAATACAGGTTCCAGAAAATTTATTGCATTGCTGCAGACCGTTCAGAAATCTGCGATTCCATGATATCCCGGACACATTTGAAGAAGTTCAAGGTGCAGGGCATGTTCAAACGGTAATAAACCGAAAGCCCTTCTTTCCTGTCCGACAGGATGCCCACCTTCTTCATCAGACCCAGGTGCTTTGAGATGTTTGACTGACTCGTCCCCACGTAATCCACGATATGACAGACGCACTTCTCCTCTTCGGCGAGGAATTGAACAATCGCCAGGCGTAAGGGGTGTGCCAGTGCCTTCAGGACCTCTGCCTGAAGTTCGTATCGTCTCTTCTCTGCTTCCTTCATCGCCATATCAAGCCCGATCTGTAATGAGTGATTGATTCATT
Organism: uncultured Thermodesulfobacteriota bacterium; assembly: GCA_964609935.1. GTDB lineage: Bacteria > Desulfobacterota > DSWW01 > DSWW01 > DSWW01 > CAYTRL01. The sequence goes on from CAZSUQ010000681.1 coordinate 2,676, forward strand.
CCCGGTTGACATCAAGAATATATGACCATTTAATCATATAGTAATCTAAGTGCTTTTCCATGTCAAGAATGGGGAAAGGCTTAATTCCAGGGACAGGACCCTTTCCCTTCGCCTCCAAAATGGCCCTGCCACAGAATGTACCCCCCCTATCCTTTTATCCATTTTTCTCGGAAGGAATCTGTGATATGTAACAAAAAACAAAAGAAGAAGCCGTCATCCTGAAATGAGCAGACAGGAGGCAGAAGGGATGCAAAGAAAACATGTTGATTCTTTTCGTTCAAATATCGCTCCATGTCCTTCCATCATCTTCTTGTTGATATTCCTGGCGGGATCTCTGCTTACAGCGGGACCTGTCTCAGGAGCGAGATGGTCCGAGATGAGTTCCGGGACGACGGTGAACCTCAGGGGTGTGTGGATGGCATCGGACAAATCGGCATTCGCCGTGGGAGACGGAGGCACGATCCTTCGTTTCGATGGTTCTTCTACCTGGTCCCCCATGGCATCCAACACGACAAACGCCCTGTACGATGTCTGGGGAAGATCCATCACGGACGTGGCCGCTTCCGGCTTGGACAAGGTGCTCCTCTACAACGGCACTTCATGGTCAGAGATCCTCGGTACGGCCTTCAGCCAGCTCTACACACCGGTATGGATCCCTCCTCCGGGGGGGGACGTTTTCGTGGGCGTGCCGGGTTCAGGCCCGTTTCCCATCCATTATCTCTACCGCTACGACCGGGAAGGTGAGGATTGGGGCTCTGGCCTTGCCGTGGGGGGCGACCTTTTGCTGGCCTTCTGCGGGCCGAACGACAATGACGTTTATATGGTAAC
>CAZSUQ010000682.1:0-3500 GCA_964609935.1 uncultured Thermodesulfobacteriota bacterium
GTCTCGTGGTAGAGTTTGCCCGCAACCAGGCCCCACATGGCCTCTTCCGGAGGGATGTCCAGGTTCTCCTGGCGCCCCACCACGCATTCCAGGTTCTTGAAATAGATCTCCTTGGATTCCATGCAGTAGAACGCGCCGGTAAACTCGTGGGGCTCTTCGTCCCGCCACTTGAACTGGGGTCGGTACCGGAGCTCTTCCTTGGTCAGGAAGTGCGTCATGTAGAGGCTTCCGCCCTTGAGGCTCAGGTCTTTGATCCTCTGGAGGAAGCCTGTATCCAGGTGTTGCGGCCCGATCATGTCGAGGAAGGTGGGCTTGATGTGGGCCGCGCTGATCACCGCCTTGTCGGCATAGATCTTCTTTGCGCCCCAGGTTGCATCATCCCGCAGCCTCACACCCACGGCGCGGCCGTGTTCGATGAGAATCTCCTCCACCGGGCAGCACGTGCGAATGATTGCACCATGGGCAATGGCGCAACGGAAGAGGGCGTGATAATAGCCGTGCATGTTCCCGCGGGCCGCCACGGGTTTCGCCACGGCCGGGGGCAGCACCGTGGCCACGCACGCCAGGGCCGGGACCGCCACACCCGGAAAGTGCCCGAAGGCTCCGGACACGTTGGCGATGTAGGCCTGATGCACCTTGAAGGCCTCGTCCTTGATGGTCTGGTCCATCAGGTCGAACATGGTCCACTCGAGCATCTCCTTTGTCCAGAGATCGGGTATGTGCTCCTTGTAGACCTGCATGTACGGAATGGTGTTCTCGTCCAGCTCGATGTAGCTCGGATGAGGGGGGCACCAGAAGGTCGCCCGCATCAGGTCCTTGTGACACATGGGCTCGGAGAGCAGGCCGCAGAGCTTGGCCCATCCCATCTTGTCCTCGTCGGACACCTTCCGGATCCCGTCGCGGGCGAACGGGCCCCTGTGCTCGTCAAAGGGCACAGGTCCCCGCGGGTCATAGTCCATGCGGAACCCGTAACGCCACAGCTCCAGCTGCTCCCAGCCCGGGGCCGAACCCCCGTAGTTGCCGATGGCATGAGGCTGGATGCGCACGCCTGCAATGGGCTCGCAGGTCTCCTGTGCGCCGCCGCACTCCGGCCTGTCTTCGAGCATGCATACGCTCAGCCCGCATTTGGCCAGGTACGCGGCAATGGTCGTGCCGTTGTGGCCCGCTCCGATGATGACCACATCATACCGTTCTTCTTTGCTCATGGATGTTTCTCCTTTATGACGGACATATATGTCCAGGATGATTCTAGGTATCGTGAATCATTGGATTTTTTCTATTAGAATGTCATATACAAGGGGAAATGCAAGCCCAGTTTATTCCCTGCTTATTCCTGGGATAATACCGGGATTACTGGGCGGACAGGAGGTAGGTGCGAAGGTTGATCTTCTTGTCTTTGATCCCGATCTTCTTCCTGATGTTGTCCCGATGAAACTCGATGGTCTTTTCTGACAGGTGAAGGAGCCCCGCGATCTCTTTGGTTGTCTTGCCGTTTTTCACAAGATCCGCCACCTGGAGTTCCGAAGGTGTCAGGTTCAGGTGCTTGGTGGACATCCCTCTAACGAACGGTGAAAGGATATCGTTCAGGTTGGACTCCATGATTGCCACGAGGGTCTTTTGCCGGTCGTCCAGACGGCTGCTCTTTATCTTTTCCAGGTAGGGCATGACCAGGTTCTTCACGTTGAACAACATCTTCTCTTCGAGCTCTTCTTTGTCCTCGTCCCTTTTCTTCAACAGGACCTTCAGCGCGGTGTTCGCCTCCTCCAGGTTTACGGTACGCTCCCTGACCTTTCTTTCCAGTTCGTCGTAAACCCTTCGTAGCGCCTCTTCCGCTCTTTTGCGTTCCGTGATGTCCCGGATGATCAGGATACTCCCTTTGATCTCTCCGTCCTCTTTGATGAATCGGGGATTGACCTCCACGTAGGCTGTTGTTCTGTCCTTTCGAAATGCTTCGAACTCGATGATGTCCGGAGGATTCCCCTGGATCGTATCCTCCAGGGCCCGGGTTGCCTTTTCCAAGTCGTTCGTGCTCAACACGTTGAGTTCAGAGAAATGTCTTCCGATGAAATCCGCGCGTCTGTAGCCGAAGATGTCCTCCAACTTGTTGTTCACCTCAATGAACCTGCCGTCTATGCCGGTGTACGCAATCAGGTCGTTTGCGTTCTCAAAGATGGCCCTGTACTTCTCGGCACTCTCCCGCACCATTGCTTCGGCCCTGCGGATCGTGCTCCCTTTCTCCTTTGCCCCTCTCAGCCCTTGTGCGAATCCTTCCCGGACATGGCTTGTGGTTTCGTGAAATCTTTCCCGGCGGCCAGACCCGGTGCCTTGCCAAGGGATGCAGAGGTATCCCTTGGTCTGCCGTTGAGAAGAATGATTGAACAGGGCCATGATCTCGGACAGGTCGGTTCCGGACCGGACCCATTGTTGATACCCAAAGGTTTTTCGTAACGTGTGGCACCCGTAGTTGCCTTGCAGCGCAACATCGGCACACCACTTCTTTACGAGATTGTTGAGGGCAGGTACGGACAAGGGTCCCCGCAACCCTGCAAAGAGAAGATCTGAAGGGTCGGGTGCCTTTCCTTTCTGCTGGTTCCCTTCCTTGATAACGTGTTGAATTGAATCGACACAATCCTGGTTCATGATGATATTCTTAACTTTTCCTCTGATCCTCTCTTTAAGTTTTATGCTGTCCCCCGGCTTGAGTCCGACCACCTGTCCCACCTTGATTCCGAGAAGCTCTCCGGGGAGCAGGGGGGTGTTGATCCCAAGGGTAAACAAAGCGAGGTTGCGTGGATTCTCCCGTATCAGCCGTTTGATGGCAAGGATATCCTTTCCATCCCTGATCGGTTCGGCCTTGATGACCCTGCCCCTGACAGGGTGGTTGAAGTTCTGCCCCTTTTTCATATCCACCAGCCCTTGTCACTGGTTGTCCGGCAATTAATATTAACTTTTAATATTATATGTATTAGTTAAGTAGCAAACAATCCCCTTTCGTGTTTTTTCTTAACTTCTTTTTCTTTACAGGCGGTTACCTTTCCCCTACACTTCTACAATGTTTTGTATCTCTAGCGATCAACTTCCATGGCATGCACAATACACAGGCTGGTGTTCACATCATCTTTGCCATGCACACGCTGGTTTGGAGGAATAGAATGAAAAGATGGTTTATTTGGTTCATCTTCCTGTCCTTGGCTCTTGCTGTGTTCCTCCTGTCCCCCGTGGACGTTTATGCAAGACCTGTAAGCCCTGACCTCATCCTGGAAGGAAAGACCTGTCAACGCTGGCCCGACCCCGTCATCATCAAAGGCGACACCTTCCCGGACCTCCTGGGGAAAGAGATCGATAAGTTGAGGGTCCTGTCCTGCAGGGAGGGAAGGTTGGAGGTGATTCCCTTTCAGATCGATGAATGGGACGAGGAATCCAATCTTGTTCTTCCCTCGGGAAAGTACCCCACCCTGGAGAATGGAAACGAGGTCCTTGACGTGCAGGACGAGATTGTC
>CAZSUQ010000683.1:0-3047 GCA_964609935.1 uncultured Thermodesulfobacteriota bacterium
CAAGTAAGTTTCTCTGTTACCTTCTGCATAAAGAAAATACTCCATGGATCTGCATCCTGAATTGGAGCACCAAGAAACTGCCCCTGAACGCAGGTTCATGGGAAGACTCGCCGGAGGCGTGGAGGAGCCTCACCTGAAGGACTACCTCCACGTCCTCCTCATGAGGCGGTGGGTGATCATCGGCGCTGCTTTGCTTGTGATCTTTGCCACAGCCTTGACCGTCTTCCTCATGACACCCGTGTACAGGGCGAACTGTTTGCTCCTCATTGAACCTACCAAGATCAACATCACGGATTTCCAAGACGTCTACGATCCCACGCTTTCCCAGTTTGCAGGCAGTGAGCCGGCACGCCGTGAGTTCATGGAGACGCAGTTCACACTGTTGACCTGTCGTCCCATCATGGAGCGTGTTTTCGCCAAGTACAGTTTTGGGGAAAAAGATGAATATCGCGAAGTAAAGGATCCCATTCCCGCATTCACCGAGCGTTTCAGCGTGAACCCTGTTCGTCGCACGCGCCTGGTGGAGGTGTCGTTTCAATGGAAGGATCCTGAGCTTGCCGCAGAGGTGGTGGATTACCAGGTCAGCACCTATATTAAGGACTACAGGGAAAGAAGGCTCGGCGTAACCGGCGGGGGACTCGAAGCGCTGAAGATCAAGGCGGATGAATTGAGGCCCAAGGTGGCTGAAGCAGCCGAAGCCCTCCAGAACTTCATGATCAAGCACGGAGCCGTCTCCCTGGATCAGTCACAGAACATCGTGGTGGAACGGCTCAAGATCTTGAACGCGCAACTCATTAACCTCCAGAACAGCCGCATCGAGTTGCAAAGCCAGATCCAGTCCATCGGACACGCGCTGGAGAGCCATACACCTCTTGAGGACTTGCCTGAAGTGGTGGACAACCCCACCATGCGGGATCTCAAGATGGAATGGATCCGCACCCAGCAGGAGATCAGCGACCTGAGCGAGCGGTTCGGCAGGAACCATCCTGAACTGATGGCCGCCCAGGCCAAATTGGGCGCGGTTCGTGAAAAGCTCGAGCTGGAGGTTCGCAGTATCTTGAGCTCAACCCATCTGGAATACCAGCGTTCAAAAGAGCAGGAAGAAGACATCCTTGAGGCCCTGCAGGAACAGACGAACGTGGTGATGAACCTGGATCACCTCCGTGTAGAGTATCAGATCCTCAAAGACGCCCACGATACGCTCAACAACACCTACCGGGCCATCATCAAGCGAGTCGAGGAGATCGAGATCTCCACGGCAGCCGGATCCGAGGAAGACAACATCTTCATTATCGCACCGGCAAAGGTGCCCGTTAAGATCGCCAAGCCGAAGCGAAAGCAGATCATCCTGCTGGCCTGCCTCCTCGGACCCATGATGGGTATTGCCTTGGCCTTCTTCCTGCAATATCTCGACACGAGCATCAAAACCCGCGAGGAAGTGGAACATCTGACAGGGATTCCCGTTCTTGGCTTCGTTCCGGCACTCCGAGAGGAACTGAACGGGGAAGGGAGCCAGCCCGGGAGTGAGCGGGCTGCCTACGACATGCTGGCCATTGAAAGGCCCCGGTCCGCCCTGGCGGAGGCGTTTCGCTCGTTGAGGACGGCGTTGAGCTTTTCCACCGGCGCACAGGATGTGCGCAGCTTCCTTGTGACCAGCCCCTCACCCCTGGAGGGGAAATCCCTTGTGAGCATCAACCTTGCCTTTACCTTTGCGCAGGCAGGGCTGAAGGTCCTTCTCGTGGACAGTGACATGCGAAAACCGCGCCTTCACAAGACCTTCAACGTACCGCCAACGGTGGGTTTGAGCAATTTGCTTGCCGGCGAAGGCGTCGGGGGTCTGACCGAGGCCGTTCAACCAACAAGGGTTGAAAATCTTTTTGTTCTTCCTTCGGGCCCAAGGCCCCCGAATCCGGCGGAGCTCCTGGCCACCAAACGCATGGGAACACTCGTCAAGGAGATGGAAGAGAAATTCGATCGAGTGATCTTTGATACCCCGCCGGTTGTCAATGTGACCGACTCCTCGATTTTGATGCACTTCGTAGGAGGGGGGCTCATCGTTGTCCGGAGCTTCAACACGCAACGAGGCCTTGCTCAGAGGGCCTCCGAACTTCTCCAGGGAACCCAGGGCAGGCTGCTGGGAATCATTCTCAACAACGCGGACACCCCCAAGGGCGCTTACGGGTACGAAGGCTACTATTATTATTCAAGCTACTATTACTATTACGGCGACAGCGAAGAACAAAAGAATGTCCGTGGAAAAAGTCGGTTTCGAAAGAGGAAGGGAGAAGCAGGCAAGGAGCTAAGAACAACATCCTCACGCTGGACATCCTGGATTCCTTGGTCGAAAAAGAAGGAGGAAGCCCCGGAAAAACAGGCGGAGAATCCTGCGGAACCTCCACAACCTCCCGCTTGAAGGTCAACCTCAAATCCCCAAGTAGAAGCGTGATCGACCTCCATTGTCATATCCTGCCCGGCCTAGACGATGGGCCCGCCTCCATGGAAATGGCCCTGGATATGTGCCGGATTGCCGTTGACGACGGGATCCGTACCGTGGTTGCGACCCCCCATATGTTCAACGGAATCCATGATGTCACCCCGGACGATGTTCAGGAGAAAGTGCTCGAGCTCTCCTGCTTGCTCCAGGAGAAACAAATTCCACTTCAGATCCTCCCCGGTGCTGATGTACATGTGACCAAGGACCTTCCAGGGATCCTGGATCGCAACGAGGTCCTCACCATTGCGGCCAAGGGCAAGCATCTGATGGTGGAACTGCCCCAGGACGTCTTTCCCCGGGAACTTCAGGATATGCTGTTTCGTGTCCAGCTCAAAGGGGTTACACCGCTGATCAGCCACCCGGAAAGAAATGCGGAGATACAAAAGAATCCGGGCTTGCTGCGTGATCTGATCCTTGCCGGGAGCCTGACACAGGTTACGGCAGGAAGCATTGACGGTACATTTGGAAGCACGGTCCAGAGGTGTGCCCTTAAGCTCTTGCGCGACAACATGGTCCATATCGTTGCCACGGATGCACACAATGTGTCTCGCAG
>CAZSUQ010000683.1:3057-3500 GCA_964609935.1 uncultured Thermodesulfobacteriota bacterium
GCCCCCACGGCTTTCAAAGGCAAGAGGGGTCGTTGAGGAAGAGGTGGGGAAGGAAGAAGCCCAACGGTTCTTTCATGACTGGCCTGCCCTGTTGCTGGAAGGGAACTACCTGGACCCGCCGGAACCGACAGCCTCAATGACAGAGGAAAAAAAGAAGGGGTTCTGGCAAAGACTCTTTTCCTAGCCCGTACATTCCATGCTTGTGCCGCCTGCAGAAGAAGGCTTCCTGCAATAGGAGGATTGGCCCTCCTCCAGCATTTCATCCCGGGCAAATGTGCACGATATGGCCCAGAGCCCTTTCCCAGGGATCTCTCAGGTCGTCCGGTCCAGGTAATCCTCGCGAACAGGGCTGAAGATGTCCAGGGCAATGGCGTCTTCGGTAAATTCCGCCTTGTGGGGGACGTCGGACGGTATGCACCAGCTCGAACCGGGCCGGATCTCAC
>CAZSUQ010000684.1:0-3499 GCA_964609935.1 uncultured Thermodesulfobacteriota bacterium
CTTTTGTTTCGATGGCCATCCAAACCGGGTTCCAGAAACATGCCTACAGGCAGGTTCTTTTTTCGGCGTTGATTTTCGGTGTCGCGACGTGGGTGCGACCCACGACCTACTACCTGCCAGTCTTCATGGCCGTCATCCTGATCGTCCTGCTGAGAACCCGGATCAAAGAGGCCTTGCTTTTTATTCTTCTTTTTAGCCTTGCGTTTTCCGCTACGCTATCCCCCTGGATGCTCCGGAACTACTGTCACTTCGAAAAGTTTTCGATGAGTTGTTCGGGCGACGCCAACCTGCTCGTTCTTCATGTGGCTTCCTTTGAAGTAGAAAAGCGAGGAAAAGGGTATTACGTTGTGCGGGAGGAACTGTTAGAGGAAGCGGACCGGTTGATGGAACAGGACGGGAGAGATCCCAGCGGAGCGGGTTGGTTTGATAAATCGAAATACTGGAAGACTCTTGCTCTCGACTACATCAAGCAGTCCCCCATGCTGTATATGAAATATTTCGCCATCGGCTGCATCAACAGCTTTGCCAGCCTGTCAACGGGCCTGTATGGAGAGCTTCTTCAGCTGCGAACCGATCACAAGCGGTTCGATCCGAGAGCCTACACGAGTCTGACGGGTGCCGTAAGGCAATGGATGAGGGAAAAAACCTTTCCTGAAAAGATCATCGCGGTCTTCATCGGAAGCTACTTGATCATCTGCTATAGCTGTTTGGCGGTTGGTTTTCTTTTCGGCTGGAAGTCGTACAACCGATCGTTTCTTTTTCTATGCCTGATGATAACCATCTACTTCATTGCCGTTGCAGGCCCCGGTGGAAAGGCGAGGATGAAATTGTCTGCGATCCCCTTTTACCTCGCGTTCGTGGGCATTGGGGTGGAGTTCATTTTGCTGAAATGGAAAAAGCGTTTCGGGTCCTCTCCATAACCACACCCCTTCAACGGCTGGCTAGAAGCTCGGACAGTGCAAAAGCTCTCTAAGCTTATTCGAAATCGTGTCCGCGACCACCCGATGCCCCTGATAATTCCAGTGGTGCCAGTGTAGAGACTCTCCCGTTTCCTCCCTATGTTCCCGGAAGATGCTCTGGAGTCCGATGTACTCGATGGAGAGGCTGTCGGAAAACCCTTCCAGATCCTTTTCAAAGAAATACGGGTCGAGGGTGCCATCCCTGGATCGGTATTTTTCCTCTGAACCCTTTACCGGAAGGAAAGGATCGATCGTAACCAGCATGAACTTTATGCCTCTACGTTTGCAGAATACGGCCATGGACCGGATCAGATTTCTGTTCAGTTGATAATTGGCCAGATAGACGGGATCGGGATGTGCCGTGCAGAGACTTGCCCAACCGGGCACGCGTTTTTCAGCGGGCGTTTCCGCGTCCTCTTGCGTACCGCTGTCCGTGCAGGAACGTAATGCGGATCGTAACAATGTCAGTCTCTCAACGGCCAGGGTTATGAAAGCGGATCTCCGCTTGAATGCGTTGACAAGCCTCCGGATGCTGTACCCATGTGTTTTGGAAAAGCCTGTATCCAGGGTGAGCGTGTCGTTGCGGTATTCAGCGATAAAGGGTCTCTGAACCGAATTGGCGGTTTCCCGGTTAACATCCTGTATGTCGTTGAAAGGGAAGAAGAACAAGATCACCATGTCTGGATGAAACAAGGAAGCTTCTTTTTGAAGTACATAGAGTTGATCGGTTTGGGTGAAACCGGATCTGCTGAAGTTCATAAACTGAATCGAGTCGGTACACGATTTATGTAAAAGGTGTTCTGCCCGCGCCAGAAATGTTTTCTCCTGTTCAATTTGAAACGCCTCAATAAAACTGTCCCCCAGAACGGCAATTCGGTAGACATGATCCGGTTTGTCCCGGGACCATTCCTCGTCCCGCCAGCCGGAGCGGTTGATGGAGATTTCTACGGGATGGTCGTTTTCTTTATAGAAGGTGTATCTGCCAGGTATATAACGATAACCCAAGATAGGATCCGGCTTCGAAAACGTAAGGCAGGTGCCGAAGAGATGGGTCGACCGAAGAATGATTTCCAGAAGGATGAGGAAAAGTATGAAAATCAGAGAGAAGAATATCCAGGTACGTTTTCCTCTCCAGGCGTTCGTTTTTTTCATAATCGTTCTGTTATTTTCTCTTTGCCTCAAGCGGGCCGAACGCGGATTGAGGAGATTCTTGAAATACTTCTTTCATCCGGTTGTTGAAAAAGGTTGCCTGAATAGATTGTATCAACGGACTGCTATGGTTCCATCAATCCGAAACGTGGGCATCCGAGGTCGGATGATCCGGGTTGGTTTTCGTAGAAAGATTTTCCTTTTTGGAACGGAAGAAATCGAGAAAGACGCCCGCTACCAGGCGGTGGCCTTCCACGTTCCAGTGAGCGTCCGAATAGCCCAATCCGTTGATGAAATAGCGATCAAGAACATCGAAAGGATCTTCCGAATGGATAAAGTACGGAAAAAGATTCAGGAAATCGATTTCGTGCTCGGATGCCCAGTCTTTCCAGAAGATCACCTGTATGGATTCCAGGTCCCGGTGAACGATCTGATCCGGATACGGGTATACCGCCAGCGTCAAAGGGATCTGCTTTTCTTTCAACAGGTGGGAAAGCCTTGTCATGTTTTCTCGGGCCCGTTGCAGCCCGGGTCGTCCAATCTCCTCGAAAATTTCCGGGTCAATGGTCCACATGGAGTTAAAGCTGTTTAGGTCGTATCCGGTTCCGCTTCCGTGGAGCCATCTCTTCACCGTTCTGCCCAAGAAGCGGAACAGCGTTGTGTGGTTACGAATGAATTCCACCAAACCAAAGAGCCGGGGATGGTTGACCGGCTCCCTGGGATTTCTGGACAGAGTATTTTTCGTTTTGACATCGTCGATGACCCACGATTGATGATCCAAGGTCAATTCCAGTTCATTCTGAATGTCTCCGATATCCAGAAAAAGCACCACTTCATCGAAACCCAATCCTGCTTCTTCCATGAGGTGCTTTGTTTTTGCATAATAGATCACCGGGCAATAGCTCGCCACCCCGGCATTCAAAACCTCGATCCCGTTCGGCTCAAGTGCCTCTTGCACAAGGCCGGCGAACGTTTGAGGATACGGAACCCCAACGCCTTCCATGTATGAATCTCCCATTAAGAGGATCCGGTATCGATCCGTGCGTAACGGGACGACTCTTGGCGAAGCATCTATGAAACCCAGGGAATTGGTATAGACCGGATAGACCAACGGGCCCCACAAGGCACGGGGTTGAGCCATTCCCGGTTTGAATCCATGATGAAAGATATCCAATTTCGTGCGAAAGTTGTTGTGGTCTTTGTGTGAATAAGAAAATATTGCTTTTGTACAATAGGTAAAGAGGATATCGGTCAAAGGAATCAGGACCAGAACGACCGCGATCAGGATCTTTTTGGGATGCCGTTCAAATACATTATTTTGAGTTTGAGGCACAGACGAAGTCTCTTTCAATGCCTTACCACACCTGAACCTGACAGGGGGTTCATTCAGG
>CAZSUQ010000685.1:0-3497 GCA_964609935.1 uncultured Thermodesulfobacteriota bacterium
AGGGCTTCGCCCGGATTCGCTGTGACAAATGCGGCACGGAAAGGATCCTGGCCTAGGCGTGCTCTTCATACTGCACCTCCTCTGTCCGAGATGTAACATTCTGTGGGAATGGAACTTTGCTTGAATACATTTTTCTGTTTCTTCTTTTTCAGCCTCAGAGAAATGTCTCCCGGATCCTCATATAGGTACTGGCCCTGGTCATCGGCCAGATGTGCTTTGATACGACCCTTTTCCCGCCACTTGGTAATCGTCATCCTGTGCACTCCCTGCTTGGCCGCCAATTCCTCACGAGTCAGCATCCCGGTCTCTCTCAAACGTTCGTAGCGACTCTTCAAACCGTAAGCCCTGCGAATCTTGGAGATTCGTCTTGCGTCAAAGGACTTTCCCGTACCAGAGCTAAGCCCTTTGGCGTTCAGGATGGAGGCAACGTGCTTGTTTGTATAGTGGTCCAAAAGGTGGTCAATCTCAGCCACAACCTCTGCGTCGGTTGTCCACTGTTCCCAGGAGCAAAGAGGCCTGGGCAAACACAGTGTCCGGGTCGCTCCGGCCTTGAACCGCACATGCACCTGGATCCCATCGGACGCCCTCTTTAACGTCACATCTTCCAAAACCAGCCGTGCCATCCGTTTGCGCTCCCGTTGCGGCACCCGTGGATCGTTCCACAGCCGAGGGAAATCCGTAGCAAGCTCCCGGATCTTCTCCCGCATCTGCTCATCCAGTACCTCACGGTCTTCTTGCCGCTTATTTTCATACTGCTCTTCGGCCTCCCGCAAATCCCGCAACCGCCCGTTCCAGTCCGCTTCCAGAGCATCGGCGACCAGCCGATTGTCCGGGTCCACACGCATGTACCGCCGGCGTGCCAGCTCGGCCTCATGACGAGCGCGCTCCACCTGCCTGTAACGCAGCTTGTCAGCCTCCACTTGCCGCTGCTCCAACTCCTCCTGTACCGACAGGGCTACATCCAGGGCTACCGGATTCATTACCTCCACCAGAAGGCTGCCCACCGCCTGATCAACCGCATCCCCCGGTACGCTTTGGCACAGAGGGCCTGCCACCTTCTCATCCCACCCCTTGCATTGATACTGGGGGCTTAATCGACCTTGACTGTGACGGTATCGCACGCGCATCGGCTTGCCACATACACCGCACATCACAAACCCCTGGAGCAGGGCCGGCCCCTCTCGGGGCGCGCACCGATTGTACCCCTCTCCGGATTGACGGTTGGCTTCCAGTCTCTTCAAATTCTCCTCATACTCCTCCCAGGAAATATACCCCTCATGAAAGTCCTTGATCAGCGTATGCCATTCTTCCCGGCTAAGCCACTTCATCACCGGGCGGCCTTGCGCATCTCTTCGCTTTTGGGTCCTTCGGCCATAAACGTACGCTCCCGCATAGCGGGGATTGTGAAGGATGTACGCAACTCGGCTCACCTTCAACTCGCCCCAGACAACCTCTCCCTTGCGCGGACCGTGGTATACTCTTTGGGGAAACTTCAGACCCTCGTCACGGAAAACCCGCACCGTCTTGAACACCGTACCCACCCGCCGAAACGTTGTAAACAGGTATCGAATACTCTCTTGTATCTGTTTGTCCGGATCCAGTACGATCCGGCCCTGCTCATCATAGACAAACCCGATGGGCTGCCGGATCTCGAGTTCGCCCCGCCGGGCCTTGTTCAACAGCCCTCCCTGCAGGCGCGAGCGAATCACATGCAGCTCAGCCTCGCTCATCGTACCCTTCAAACCCAAGAGCAACCGATCGTTGAAATGGGCCGGATCGTATACCCCATCCTCATCCAGAATCAGGGTGTCGGTCACCGCACAGATTTCCAACAGCCTGTGCCAGTCACTCGAGTTCCGCGCCAGCCGGGAGACCTCCAGGCTGAGCACGATGCCGGCTCGGCCCATGCCCACCTCTCGAACCAATCTCTCAAATCCCTGCCGGCCCCCATTGGCCCCGGATTGCCCGAGATCCTCATCGATAACCACCGTACTCTCCGAGGGCCAGCCCAACGCCACGGCCCGCTGCCCAAGGGCATACTGCCTCTCCGTACTCTCCTGATGCTCCATGACTTGTCGCATCGTGGACTGCCGGATGTACAAGTAGGCCTTGCGCCGAAGGTGTTCCGTCCTTACCTTCTGATGGGTTTCGTCCCGCATCCTGTACACTCCTTCACCGTTGTCAAAGCCATGGCCGCGACCACCTTCACCATCTCATCTCGGTAACCCTCACCCGCCGCTTCCGGGACCTCCCGCACTTTCCCCTTTGGGCTTTCCATCCAACACCCGTCTCCCGTGTCCCCTGCAGGGGCCAAGTCAGCCCACGCACGCATCCAGGCACACATCCCCTGATCCAGAAAAATCGCCATCCCCTTGCTGCCTACCCGTTGGGAATACTCCCTGCGTAACTGTTCATATCGGATCGCCAGCTCCTCCGCCTCTCCTGTGCTCATCCACCGGTCTCTCCCTTCAACGGAGTTTTTTTTTCTCCGCCTTCAACGCCCGATCGATGCTCCTGGGATGCACCTTGATCCCCAGGGTCTCCTCCACCCGCCTTGCCACCTCAGCCATGCTCACCTCTTCCTTCTGCTCAACCACGGCTTTGATAAAATCCATCACCGGCCCTCTCACCTTGTGCCGTCCCCGGGGGCCTCGCTTCCGGGGCATCAAGCCCCTCAACCCCTCTTTCTCAAAAGCCTCCTTGGTCTGGTAGAAAGCAGGTCGTGAAAACCCGAAACGGGCCGCAGCCTCGCTCACCGACTTCTCCTCCACCCGCACCTTGCGCAACATCTCGTACTTGACCTGCACGAGATCCCGCGCATCGAAAAAATCCGAATCCTGAAAAAGGTCGTCCACCACCCGCTCGGAACGCTGGTTCAGCCTCCCGTGCTCCCGAAGGGCTCGCTTCTTTGCATCCTGTTTCTTCTTGCCGGACATCTGGCTCCCTGCTCATTAGAAGAGAGGATATTATGATAACTAAATTATGCACACATGCTTCCATCTGTCAAGTCCTTTTTTCAGCCCGCATTCTTTTTTCCTATACATCACAACACTTATCTTTTCTCATGCAGTCTGCGTCAAACTTGCAATACAGAAGATAATGACATATTTATGCTTACATATTGTACGTAATTTCCTTTACACTTCCCCTCCGACCTTCAGCCCTTCTATCAGATGGACCATACGAAGAAGATCTTCAACCCGGAAACAGCTCCTGCTAGCTGCAACCACCACAAAGGGATCCGGATCCGCCGCATCGGTCCACCCAATCGGGACGGTCAAAAGGCGCTCTTGCTTATCATGGAGATCAACGCATTCGTGGCCCCAGCTTCGACGATAACCGACAAGACCATACTGGTTGGAATAGAGCGGGTGAAATGGGTGGGTGATTCGGATCTTTTGTTTCAGCCGGGCCACAACGGGGGCAGTTCTTCGCCCTGGCTTATTCCTGCAAGAGGCGATACCTGTGCCCCTCCTGCCATCAGAAACGCTCCGTGG
>CAZSUQ010000686.1:0-3497 GCA_964609935.1 uncultured Thermodesulfobacteriota bacterium
GAGCAAACAATGAAAGAAGCCTTCTGGACAGTCACCTTTGTTGCCTTGATTGCATGCTGTTGTTGGGGATGCCGTAACGCCCCTTCCCCTGCGAGCGACCTCGGCGACACGGGCGATCCACCGATTGACGTGCGTGAGCCGTGCACAGAGCACAATCCCCTGAGGAACGCCTATTTCGGAGACCTGCACATCCACACGGCTCTCTCCTTCGACGCCTGGATCTGGGACCTTCGCACCACACCGCAAGATGCCTACGACTTTGCAAAGGGAGAGCCGATCACGTTGCCGCCTCTTGATGAGAACGGAGAGGGGACAAGGACGATCCGCCTCGAACGGCCCCTCGACTTTGCCGTTGTGACCGATCACGCGGAATACCTTGCCGAGGTACAGGCCTGCACGACGGAAGCCTCGCCCGCCTATGACACCCTCGACTGCCTGATTTTTCGACAGGGGAACTTCCTGAGCACGGTGATCATTGCGATTCAACTCTCCTCGGTGGAACCGAAGCGGTCACGGGACATTTGCGGGCCGAAGGGAGCCGACTGCCCTGCCCTGGCGGAAAGCGTGTGGAAAAGGATACAGGAGGCGGCAGAGGATGCCTACGACCGCTCCTCAGAGTGCTCCTTTACCACTTTTGTGGGGTATGAATATACGGGTGCACCACGGATCAGCAATATGCATCGCAACGTGATCTTCCGAAACCACAAGGTTCCGGTGCGGCCCATCTCGTACATCGAACAGCCTGCGCTCCCTGGCTTCTGGGAGGAGTTGAAACGCGCGTGCCTCGAAGATACGAACGGCTGCGATGTACTGGCCATCCCACACAATTCCAACGAAAGCTCGGGGAACGCATTCTACGTGGAGGCTCCGGGTACAGGGGGGCTGGAAGAGCAGCGTGCGCTTGCATCCATGAGAGCCGAGATGGAACCTCTGGTGGAGATTTTTCAGCACAAGGGGGACTCTGAGTGCAGGAACGGCATGTACGGCATCACCGGTCAACCGGACGAACTGTGCAATTTCGAGAAGCTCCGAAAACCGGATGCCCCTGATTGCATGGACGGTTGGGGAATCGGCGGACAGATGAGAGTAGGCTGTGTATCAAGGTTCAATTTCATTCGGTTCGTACTTCTCGAAGGCCTGAAGGAAGAGGAGCGCATCGGCGTCAACCCTTACCGGCTCGGGATCATCGCCAGTACGGATACTCACAATGCAAGCCCCGGTTCCGTTGTTGAAGACGGTTTTGTGGGGCATTCGGCAACAGAGGACGACACCCTTGAAAAGCGCCTGGCACCGGATCAGGTCATCCACAATCCGGGTGGCCTTGCAGGGGTCTGGGCGGAAGAGAACGCCCGGGACGCAATCTTCGATGCCCTGAAGCGGCGCGAGACCTTTGGAACCAGCGGCCCGAGGATGGTGGTGCGTTTCTTCGGGGGTTGGGGCTATCCCGGGACCCTGTGTTCAAGTTCCGATTTCGTGAAGATCGGCTACGAGACAGGGGTCCCCATGGGAGGGGATCTTCCTGCACAACCGGAAGGAAAAAGCGCGCCCACCTTTGCGGTGTGGGCCATGCGCGAGCCTGATCTTGGGAGTCGGAGAGGAACGCCCCTTCAGTGGATACAGATCGTCAAGGGGTGGTTGGGAAACGATCAACAGCCGAACTACAAGGTCTTCGAGGTTGCCGGTGAGCCGGACAACGGTGCGGGCGTGAATGTGGATACCTGCGAGATCTTCGGAGAAGGGTTCGATACGCTCTGCACGGTTTGGGCCGACCCGGAATTCCATCCCGGCAGGCAAGCCTTTTACTACGCCCGTGTGGTGGAGAATCCCTCCTGCCGATGGAACACCTATGAATGTATCAGGCTTCCTCCTGGGGAACGCCCTGAGGCCTGTAGCGATCCCGGTTTGAAGAAAACGATCCAGGAGAGGGCATGGACCTCGCCCATCTGGTACCAGCCTCCGACCAGGCCCACCGGCACGGACACAGAATAGATCCGAGAATCCATCAAAAGATCCTTCTCCTACTCGGAAGAGAGCCGCCGTTGCCATTGCAAA
Organism: uncultured Thermodesulfobacteriota bacterium; assembly: GCA_964609935.1. Lineage (GTDB taxonomy): Bacteria > Desulfobacterota > DSWW01 > DSWW01 > DSWW01 > CAYTRL01. Next base: position 2,053 of record CAZSUQ010000686.1, read on the forward strand.
GGGGAAACACCCCACTTGCTCTCCAAGGAACCTCGCAATCCTGACAGATCCCTGGAACCCCTTGGAAGGGCCTTTGAGCGCGACCGTACGGATTCAGGACTGTCCATCCCGCGGAGGAGTCGATCGATCAACGCTGCTCTACCCCTCAAACCTGGATGCTCGCCCTTGTTCATGATGACCCGCTTTCCCCAGGGACATGTGAATCCATGGTCCCAGGTCAGCACCCACAGCGTTTTCACACGAGGATCTACCTCGGGATAGGGGCCGCAGCCGTCTGTGAAATAAACAACGCCGGCGGGATCGTGCTCACGCAGGAAGGCCGGGTCGAACACAGGCTTCAGGTCGGTCCCTCCCCTTCCCATCACGGTATCCATGGACTCCTTCAGGGGATACACACGCTGAATCCTGGTGTCACATTCCACCACGGTGATTTCAGCAAGGGGACGCATGTGCAGGAGCTGGCGGCCGATCTCTGCCAGATCCTCTGCGGACATGCTGCCTGACGTGTCAATGGCCGCGATGATCCTCGGCTTCTCCGAGAACTGCGTCTGGTACATGCATCCTGGGATGATTCCAACCTCTTGCGGAAAACGCCGGTTCGGTCGCGTGTAGAGGAACTCGATGTCCCTCTCCTCTGAGAAGAAGATCCTGAGGGCCTTTTTCCAGTCTATGCTGTTCACAGGCCTGCGATCCGCAGCCTCCAACTGCTCGAGGATCTCGCCCGGACTCCTGCCTGCCAGCAGGCCTCCAGGACCTCCCTTTTTCCGGGAGGACCCGGGTTTCCGTTTGCCTTCCTCCTCCACCTCCTTCATCAGGTCCAGGAGGGAATCATGGGCCCACGGATCCGCTTCCATAATCCCTTGCTTCCTCTGTTGATCCGGTTTCCCGCCCGGAAAATGGTGGTCCACGAGGTCGGGTCTCTGGGCTTGGGAGAGTTTACCCTCGTTTCGTGCCTTGGCCAGCAAGTCGTACCTTTCCATCGTGCTCTGGCCGGGCCTTACCCCGTATTCTTCGTAACGCTCACAGAGGACCGGATTGGGCAGCGGTTCCTGGATATACTCATTGGCCGAGATCTCCATGGCCACCGTCATCAGGTCCGGGTAGGCCGGGTTGAGAAACTTGGGGTGCGTGGTGTGCCCGAGAACCATGTGGTGGACCTCATGCAGCAGGATCCCGTTCAGGTACTGCGGATTTTCCCTGAAATACTCCACGTTCACATGCAGGTAAAACCGCCCGGACAGACAGGAAAGCCCCATGCTCCCCACAGAGGGATCCTGTACGGGAGTCACCTTTGTGAGGAGAAGGGCATAATGGAAATATCTGTCGTAAAAGCCCGGCTCTTTGATGAAACCATGGAACCAATCTCTCATTCTTTGTTTCATGGCTTGGACCCTCCCGGAATGCAGGGGATGATGCCGAGTTTTTTCATCGTATCCGCAAGGCGG
>CAZSUQ010000687.1:0-3487 GCA_964609935.1 uncultured Thermodesulfobacteriota bacterium
CCACCACCACGACGCGGATCCGGTTCACCAGCGGCGCGCGTATCTCGGTGTTGCCTAGCTTGTTCTTGGTCTGGGATTCGAACACGGGCTCCTTCAGGCGCACGGCCACGGCCCCAACGATCCCTTCCCGCACATCGTCTCCGTCGAAACGAGTCTTGGCGAATTCGTTGATGCCCTTGAGCACGCCCTCCCGGAAGGCGCTCAGGTGCGTTCCTCCGTCCACCGTGTACTGTCCGTTGACAAAGGAGTAGTAGTTCTCGCTGAACCGGTTGGTGTGGGTGAATGCAATCTCCAGTTTCTTGTCCCTGAAGTGAATCGTTTCGTATACCTTCTCGAAAGGGCATTCTTCGCGGATCAGGTCGAGCAACCCCCGCGCTGAGCGGTAGGTCTTTCCGTTGAAGCAAATCTCCAGGCCCGAGTTCAGGTACGTGTAGAAACTCAACCTTCTGGAGAGGTGTTCTTCCCTGAAGACAAAGGACCCGAAGATCCTGTGGTCCGGCTGGAATCGGATCAACGTCCCGTCAGGCTCATCCTTGGCACGGCCCTTGGACTCCTTTGCCAGCTCTCCCCGGTCGAATCGGGCCTCCACATACTTGCCGCCACGAAAACTGCGGACCGAGAAGTGCTCGGACAGGGCGTTCACTGCCTTGGTGCCCACACCGTTCAAACCGACACTGAACTGAAAGACGTCGTCGTTGTATTTGGCGCCCGTGTTGATCCGGGATACGCAGTCGGTCACCTTGCCCAGGGGGATACCGCGACCGTAGTCCCTCACGGTGACATCATTCCCTTCGATGGAGATGTGGATCTTTTTTCCGAAACCCATGATGAACTCGTCGATGCCGTTGTCCACCACCTCCTTGAGCAGGATGTAGATGCCGTCATCGTAATGGGACCCGTCCCCGGTCCGGCCGATGTACATGCCGGTCCGAAGGCGGATGTGTTCCAGGGAGGAGAGGGTCTTGACCTTGCTCTCGTCGTAGTCGTGTCTGTTCCCGGATGCCATTGGGGCCCTTGAGAGTCCTGCGGGGGAATTTCATTCGAAAAAGACAGGAAACACGCCTCCATCACTGGGGAACCGTATTCTACCGGGAAGCAGTATAGGCCACAGTCTGTTGTGTGTCAAAGGAAAAAATGGCACAAGATATAGAGAAGTTGACCTGATTCCAGAACGGATTGGGCAGACCTGTTTTGATCGTTCCGGACGCCTGTGCACCCGGCTGCCCCGCTTACATCCCCTACCCCTTCCCCACAATCTCTTTGAACGTTTCCAGGACTTCCTCGGGAGACAGCCTCCGGGCCGCCCCGAACAGGTTCGTGGTCTTCGGTTTCTGGATCCACTCGAACCTTTCCCCACCCCCGGAATCAAAGAGAAAAACCGCAGGCTGCAGGAACCCGTTGGGGTACCGGCGCCTCTTCGCCATGGGATGTTTCGTGCTCGTGGGGATTTGAAGGGCTCCCGAGATACGGGCATGGGTGTCCGACAGGATCGGAAACGGGAGACCGTACTTCTTTCGAAACCGCTCGTTTACCTCGTGAGGATCTGCGGAAACACCGACAATCCTCACCCCCAGTTCCTGAAAACCCTTTTCAATCTTCTTAAGCCCCTTCCAGTGGCTTTGGCAGTAAGGTCACCAGTCCCCCCGGTATGTGAGGAGGCCCGTGAAAGGGCTTTCCTGGATCCAGTCACGCAGGGGCTTCGCATGCCCCTCAGAATCCGTCAATGAAAGGTTCAAAGCTTTCTCTTTCATGGTCTTCTCCTCTTTTTAACCTTTCGTGTCTATGGTCTCGTTCTTCCTTTCTGTCTTGATGAACTTTCAGCCTGTTTTGTTGCAGGCTCTTTCCTGTACAGTGATGCGAACCATCTCGCAGGACTTCCCTGCCGTGAGCCTCGGTGGCGTGTTGGGTGGTGGCGTTGGGTTTCGCGCAAGTTGCGGGCAGGTTCTATTCCGCGGGCCTCACCTCGATCTCCTGTCGGAAGAGCAGGCTCTCGCCGGGTCCGAGTTCCACCCGGTTCGCCCAGACCTCCACCTCCAGCTCGTTGAGGCTCTCGGGATAGGCGTAAAGCCAGGTGTATTCCACCTGGTCTTTGTCAAAGCGCTGGGTCACCTCGAGACCCTTGTTTCCGGAGAAGGTCCAGGACCCGTCCGGCGTGTCGCCCAGGAAGTACCGTACACCTTCCCTGAAGCCGTCGATCACGCGCGTCATGCCCTCGTCCACGGGTTGCCCGTCCTGGTTCGTGAAACGGACACGCGTGCTCCTCAGGTCTCCCAGGTCCAGTTCCAGGTGGCTGTGCAGGCGAACCGTCTCGGTGGTTTCCTTGGCGTTGATGAGATGGGTCTCCACGAGGAGGACCGGGGCATCGGGCTTCAGGGTTAGGGTCCGCAGGATGGTGTAACCGGGCACCGTGAACATGAGCGTGGTGATGGACCGGGCGGTCCGGCACAGGACAAACGCAGGCTCCACCCAGCCGTACGGAGGGAAGCCTTCTCCCACGCGATCCTCCAGGCCTCCACAGAACGGGAAGAATAGGCTCTTTTTTACATTGTAGGCCGTTACGGTTTCTCCGCTCGCCAGGTGCGTGAGCCTGAGCCCCCTGCCCGCCAGGAGAGGGACCACGTCAAGGCTCAGGTGATCGCTGGCAATGGTCTTCACACGGGGATTGAGCTTCACGAGCAAATACTGGAGCATCATCAGTTCCTGGTCGCCTGAGTGCTCCCGCACGACCCGGAAGCCGTGAGCCTCCATCCTCTTGAAGAAGGCATCGACTTCGCTGAGTGGGACTATTTCGTTCTGCCACGCGATCTTGCCGTCTTCGATCTTATAGCCGTTTCGTGGAAAGATCCCCACATAGGAAAGGGGCATCCTTGCCACCCTGACACGTTCGAGGAGATCGGCGTCCTTGCCCACAGCCGATTCCGCCTCATCGAAAAGGCGGTGCGCCTCGTCCATGATCTCATCGGTGAGGTATCCCATTGCAGGGTTGGTATAGAGATGCATGTGGATGAAGTCGTGCTCCACCTTGTCATGAAGCATCTCGATGTAATTTTCGAGAGGCTCCCAGGCAGCGGCATAGTAGCCCTGGAGGAATTCGCGCCGCAGGGTCTCGGGATCCTGGTCCGGATCCCAGAGGAGCTTCATCCCGTAGTAGGGCCTCAGGAGGCTGAACTCCCCTCCGCCACCGGTGTGGCCCATGCCCTGGAGATAGATCCCCTCCACGCCCAGGTCCCTGTAGAATCTCATGTCTGCCGACATGGCCCGGAAGTTGGGGAAGGGGACATAGTAGTGTGTGAAGTTGGTGACGTAATGCCAGATATAGAGATGGGAACAGATCTCGGACCAGCGGATGGCCCTCCGTTTGTAATCCGCGTCATGAGGGCAGACCGCGATGGGGTGGCTGTCGCAGGAGGGGTACATGTGGCAGAGCCACACGGCCGCGTTGGGGTGCATGGTCATGCCCTTGGGCGGCTCTTCCGTGTAGGTGTAC
>CAZSUQ010000688.1:0-3475 GCA_964609935.1 uncultured Thermodesulfobacteriota bacterium
AGGTCCTTGAAGACTATGCACGGGTCATGGCCCCGGTCAGGATGCAGATGTTGCAGATGGCGGGTCTGGACATCATCCCGGGTCGAAGGGATGGTGTTTACCTGTGGGACATTTCAGGGAAGGAATACATCAACTGCCATTGTAACGGGGGTGTGTACAACCTGGGGCATCACCATCCAGAGATCATGCAGACCCTAAGGGAAGGATTGGAAGAGCTTGATTTCGGTGTCCACCATTTCATCAGCGAGCATCGCACACGACTCGCCGTGCGGCTCGCGGAACTCATGCCCGGGGATATTCAATACACGAACTACTCCGCGGGCGGAGGAGAAGCCGTGGACCTGGCCTTGAAGATCGCCCGGTTCATCTCGGGAAAACCCGGCGTGCTCTATGCCACCGGCGGGTATCACGGGGTCACCGGGCTCTCCATGTGCGCAGGGGATGCGGAATACAAGGAAGCCTTCCAGCCGCTTGTCCCGGGCTTCCAGGAACTCCCCTTTGGAGATTTCGATGCACTCGAAAGACTGGCGGATGAGTCGGTGGGGACCGTTATCCTGGAGACGATCCCTGCCACGCTCGGAATCGTCCTTCCACCTGATGACTATTTTCCCAGGGTACGCGCCCTGTGCGATCAGAAAGGGGTGGTCCTCATCGTGGATGAGGTCCAGGCCGGCCTAGGAAGAACCGGAAGGCTCTGGGCCATTGACGAATACGACGTGGTCCCGGACATCATGGTTTTGTCCAAGGGGACGAGCGGCGGAATCTTCCCGCTCTCGCTCACCTGTCACCGCCCTCCGCTACAGGCCGTATTCGATCAGCATCCCTTTTTTCATGTCTCCACCTTTGGCGGGAGCGAACTCGGATGCCTGGTGACGGAAAAGATGCTGGAGATCACCACAAGACCCGATTTCATGGACCACGTGCAGTCCATGGCCGAACGGTTCCGGGCCGGATTCCTCTCCATTAAGACATCCTACGACTCGCATGTCCTGGAGTTCCGCCAGAAAGGGCTGATGATGGGGCTCAAGCTGAACGGGAAGGACTGGGGCCTGCTGCTGAGCCGCTGCCTGGCCGAGAACGGTGTGTGGGCCATCTTCGCCAACAATGACCAGTCCGTTGTCCAGTTCCTCCCACCGCTGATCATCCAACCCGATGAGGTGGACCAGGCACTCGAACGCATCGAAAAGGGCGTGAAGAACCTGACCACGCTCGTCTGACGGGAGACCCACATGACCAGGATCCTCGATCTTTTCTCACATACCTCCATTCAACTCCGCTTTGTCTCGCTCCTCTCGAGCAGCGTTCTGTTCGCGCTGGGCATCCTCCTCGGCTTCTTCTCCTGGGCCGGGCTTCTCCTGGGTACGATCCTGGGCCTGCTGACAGGCATTCTTTTCTGGTACGAAACCAGGGAAACGCTTTACAAAGAGGGGCAGTTCCCGGTAACCGCCACACAGAAGTTCTCCTACGTGCTGCTCTGCTGCCTCTATGCGGTCTTCCTGGGGTGTCTGGTGGAAACGTTTCAACGGTTCCCTTCTTCTTCATGGGTGACGGAGTCGCTCGGCATGTGCCTGTACGGTGCGCTCGGTTTTCTTCTCACCTATACGCTCACACAGTTCGTGCGCCTTTCCCACTTTCTCGTTCAGGGAGGGGTGCTGGACCGATCCATCTGGAAAGAGAGGGAAACCGGAATGGAAGGCATGATCGGGAGCATAGGTTTCGTGATGGATGCTCTCTGTCCTACAGGGAAGGTCTTTGTGCATGGAGAGATCTGGAATGCCGAGACAGAAGGGACCGCGGCCCTGGAGCAGGGGACAAAGGTCGTCGTGAAAAGGATGGTTGGCCTGACCCTTTATGTCGTGCCCGCATCCATGGCCAAGGGGAGCGGCACCGCATCGTCGCCCCGCGGATCGACCCCCGAGACCGGGGAGAGTCACGAGGCTGTGGACGAAGACGGAGAGGCGAGGTAGATGCGCACGTCAGGTGGAGTTGGGGTAATACTCCACGCCAAGATGGGTGATGAGCTCCTCCCCCATGAGGTACCGGAGGTTGTTCTTCAGCTTGGATAGCTGAATGGACAGGTCGTGCTCAGGGTAGAGCTCCTCCTGGACGATGGGATTCTTGAAGTAGAAGGACAGCCATTCCTGGATCCCGTACTTGCCCGCACGCTTGGCCAGATCCATGAACAGCACGAGGTCAAGGGCAACAGGCGCGGCCAGGATGGAATCCCTGCACAGGAAGTCGATCTTGATCTGCATGGGGTATCCCATCCAGCCAAAGATGTCGATGTTGTCCCATCCCTCCTTGTTGTCTCCACGGGGCGGGTAGTAGTTGATCCTCACCTTGTGGAAGGCGTCCCGGTACAGCTCCGGGTAGAGCTCCGGCTGCAGGATGTATTCCAGCACACCCAGCTTGCTCTTCTCCTTGGTCTTGAAGGAATCCGGATCGTCCAGCACCTCCCCGTCCCGGTTCCCGAGGATATTGGTGGAGAACCATCCGTTGAGCCCCAGCATGCGGGCCTTGAGGGCAGGAGCGATCACCGTTTTCATCAGGGTCTGCCCGGTCTTGAAGTCATCGCCGGCAACCGGCGCCTTTTTCTTCCTTGCCAGTTCGAGAAGGGCAGGGATGTTCTCCGTCAGGTTGGGGGCCCCGTTGATAAAGGGGATGCCCTGCCGGACCGCCGCATAGGCGTAGATCATGCTCGGTGCAATGGCCGGATGGTTCTCCTTCATCGCCTTTTCGAACCGGGCCAGGTCTTCATGGGCCTCCTGCCGTTCAAGAAACACCTCTGTGGATCCGCACCATATCATGACCAGCCGGCTGCACTTCTCGATTTCCTTGAAGGCATGGATGTCCTCGGCGAGCTGGTCGGCCAGATCCATCTTCGTCCTGGCTTTTTTGACCCACTTCCCCTCCAGCCTGCGAACATAGTCCGGATCGAACACGGCCTTCATGGGCTTGATGGCCTTCAACTCCTTTCGGATGGGGTTCAGGTGCTCCTTCCTGATCACACCGGACTCCAGGGAAACCTTGTAGGCGTCCCTTCCATGAATATCCCACCCGCAAAAGGCCAGATCGTCGAGGTTTGCCAGAGGGACGAAGTCCCTGATCCGCGGCCGTCGCATCTCCGGCCGTTTCCCGAGACGGATTGTCCCCATCTGTGAAAGGGATCCGATGGGGTCCGTGAGCCCTTTTCTTATGGAGAACGTGCCTGCAATCAGCGTGCTTGCAACAGCACCCATGCCCGGGATCAAAACACCCAGTTTTCCCTTCGCTGGTTTGATCTGCCTTTTCTTTCCGGTCTTTCCCATCCTGCTCCCTTCCTGCTCTATGCCTCCTTGCATCATTGTACACGTCAATCACGGCTCTCGAAACAGGGGCAAGGGGTCGGACGACGCCCTTTTGACGTGATGCAGGAGGTGAAAAGCTAGGCTGGCTTCTTTCGTGAAACGATAAGAAAGGATATGAGGGTTCAATG
>CAZSUQ010000689.1:0-3466 GCA_964609935.1 uncultured Thermodesulfobacteriota bacterium
TTTTTCTGTTCCACGTTTTTTCTGGCCCCTCTTTCCGTGAGCTATTGTAGATTTTTACTTGACGTTCACCTATTTGATATCACGATCTTTTTTCGGTTCACCGCCTTTTGGATTTTTTCTATAAATAATTGTTGATTTCTACTTTGCGATATTTTATAGTTTATGGCAATCCCTGAATCAATTATAGTTGTTTGTCGCGGCGTGAAAGACAATTTCCCAAGGGGAACGATAACATGGACAGGAATACGACACAAGAATTTTCAGAATTTCCAACCGTCCTCAGTCTACGTGATGCAGCTGGAATTTGTGGGCTAAGCCCTTCCACGCTCTGGCGCCGAATCCAGGAGGGGCATCTCCCGGCGATCCGTCTTCCAGGCTGTAAAAAATTATCCGTTCTTGCAACGGATCTCCAGAAATACATCGAAAATTCGGAAGAAATAACAAGCGGTTCTGCCCCGAAGCGGGCAGATGAGATGGTGACACGTTTACCCGGATTGCAGGATGGCCGAAAAACCGAAATTAAAATCACGCCGGCATCATTCATGAAGCGACATCGCTGAAAAGAAGAATGTGCACAAAGGAGGCTTCCAGGTCATGCCACCAAGAGTCCTTGCCATTGCCAATCAGAAAGGTGGAGTGGGAAAGACGACGACCGCCCTCAATCTGGGGCATGGGCTTGCGGAGATGGGGGCCAGCGTGCTGCTCGTGGACATGGATCCTCAGAGCAGCCTGAGCATCTGCCTGGGCAAAAAACCTCAAGCCCTGAAAAGGAGCATCTACGACTCACTCGTGCAAACCGATGCCCGGAGAAGGATCTCCGAGGTTACTCTCCCGACAGGACTCCCCTTGTTGTCCATTGCGCCTTCCACGATACAGCTCGCGAGCGCCGAGATCGAACTCTACAGCGAGTTCAGCAGGGAGCTCGTACTGAAAAGGGCCCTGCAGGAAGAGACCTCGGCTCACGATTTCGTCCTCATTGATTGCCCTCCGAGCCTCGCCCTGTTGACGATCAATGCCCTGGCTGCGGCTGACGAAGTGATTATCCCGATCGCCACCGATTTTCTCTCACTGCGTGGTGCCGGCCTCCTCGTGCAAACCATCAGCAGGGTCCAAGAGGTCTTGAACCTGAACCTCCGAATTGCGGGTGTACTGGTCACGCTGTTCGACAAGAGGACACGACACGCCAATGAGGTTCTCTCCGAGATCAGGAGGAACTTCGGGCATATGGTCTTTCAGTCGATCGTTCCGCACACAGTGCGAGCAAAGGAATCCCCGGTCACGGGCCAATCCGTGCTGAGCTACCGGCCGGATTCCCCGGTGGCCCAGGCCTACAGGCACCTGGCCAGAGAGATCAACAAGCAATGAAGCCCCGAAAAACTCACATAACCGGCATGATGGATGAGGTGCTCGAAGAGAAAGGTGAGTCCCCTCCGCACCCGGTAGAGACCTTCACCGACAATGCCTCCAGAATCCTCCTTCTCCCACTTGAATCCATAAGGCCCAACCCGCGTCAGCCGCGGAGGTTCTTCGACGAAGAAAAGATTAGGGAACTGGCAGAATCCATCAAGGACAGGAACCTCCTGCAGCCCATCGTCGTCAAGCGGTTAGAGGCCCGGACCTTCCTGCTCGTGGCCGGCGAGCGAAGATTCCGGGCGTATCAACTGGCCAGACAGAACATGGAGAAGTCGGGCCGCTTCGACAGAATTCCTGCCATTGTTCGCGAAGATGATGAGCTGGAACTCTCAATCATCGAGAACCTGCAGAGGGAAGACCTGCGCCCATTGGAGGAAGCCGAAGGGCTCAGGGCTCTCATCGACAAGTTCGAATACACGCAGGAGGAATTGGCCAGGAAGATTCGGAAATCTCAACCGGCGATAAACGAATCCCTCCGCCTGAACGACCTCCCCGAAGACATCAAAACGGACTGCCACAAGGCCCCCCACGAATACCCCAAGAGCATTTTACTCGCCGTTGTACGGGAAAAAGACCCGGAAAAGATGAAGGCCTTATGGAAACTCATCAGGGAAAGAGGACTGACCGTCGCAGGAGCCCGAAAAAAGAAAAAGGGGGACAAACAACAACCCAAAAGAGACGGCATTGAGGTCTTCTGCAGCAAATTGGACAAGATCTCCCGTCAACTCGAAATCCTTGACACGTCAACATCGGATGTTTCCGAAAAAGCTCGGATGGGCCAGTCGATATCAGCTCTCATCAAGGCTGCGGAACGCGTCCTGAACCGAATATACGGCGAACAAGAAAAGGCACCGCCTTAAAGCCAATCTTGAGGTCCACGTGATGTGATTATCGGACGTCCGATAATCCGAGAAGAATGCAACGAGGATAGAAACTTACGTTTTTTGCTCACCCTGTTCCCCGGCGAAGAGATGCATGACGAAGAAACTCGAGCGAGGATCCAAGCCTATCTCCACTCCCTGTCCCCCGAACAGTTACGACTCATCCCCTTCTATCACGATATTCGGAACGAGATTATCGAACCCAGGAAATTCGTCCAGGAAACAAAGTATTTCTGGAGACGCTGGAAATCCCTTCTCGGACCCCTGAATACGGTCCTCATTATGGAGATGAGGGACCGCTGTTATTACAACCCCAGGACAGGCGAAAAAAGAGCGTATTGTTACCCGTCCCTGGACAATCTCGCCCGATCCATCGGGGTCAGCAAGGCAACCATAAAACGATCTCTTGCGGATGAAAAAGTGAAGCCTTTTGTTCGAAGCGAGCCGAACTATCGCGTCGATCCGAAAATGAACAAAAAAATTCGCAGCTCGAACACCTATCACATCGCAATGGATGACCCGTTGCTTCCGGAAGACGAAGAACGACTGATGGAGAAGTTGTTTCAAAGACTCTGCAAGGAAGGACCTGCACCGATAATCTTGAATGCTCCCGATAAGACGATCCCTGCTCCCCGCCCAAAATCACCTGGAGCTCATTTTGAGCCCCAGGTCCATCCATCAAGAGTTCAAATCGAGCCTCACATATATGAAGCTCAAAACGAGCTCATAAGTAATACCGTTAAAAGTACTTTAAATAACGAAAACGTTAGTGAAGCCTCTTCAACAGATGCGAACGAGCAGGAGGCCAAAGTCAACCTGCTTGTCCAAGACATGCTGGATGTGCTTCAGGATCCCGAAAGCCGAAATTTCTACAGGCTCGTTGCCCGTAGAGTCCTCGAGGCCGAGGGGAACCCTGAACTCATATACCGCGCGTTGAGCGAGACGAAGGTGGCAGCCCGGTCCGGAAAGATCAAAAAGACGAAAGGGGCCTGTTTCACTTTCCACATCAAAGAGTATTGCAAGGAGCGTGGAATCAGTCTCACCGCGAGGTAGAAGGACGGGCTTGAATCGAGGAATTGGAGGGAGAGGCATCCATGGTCCTGTCCATCAGTAAACCACGGTCTGAGCCGGCTGCAAAAAACTATCTCGACAGGGATGACTACCACCTCAGG
>CAZSUQ010000690.1:0-3451 GCA_964609935.1 uncultured Thermodesulfobacteriota bacterium
TCACGTGGATCTCGGGCTTGTCTGATGTCTTGCATAAGTACAAATCGGCCGACTTCGGGCTGGAGGGGATTTCCTTGGCCATGGACTTGGTGCTCCTTATCAGTTTCAGCAGACGAACGTATAGAGGACTGGATTCCCTGGTTTATTCTAGTCGATTGGCGATGCTATACTCGACGATGAAAGCTTCAGCTTCAGCAACTTTCGATTCCGCAGCGACCTTTATTTCCACTGACTTTGTTTTATATTTGAAATTGAACGACTCGATTGTAATTGTCTCCGGGCCAATCGTAACCGCCTTTTTCTGCATGTATTCAAGGCGTATCTTTTTTGAGCCAAAATTATTTACTACAAATATGTCCATGCCCGTCCCCAGCACTTTGGACGGGTGTCGCCTATATATTTCCGTGCGAGTAACCCTGAGGCCGACAAAATGTTTCCCGATACCGCTGATGCTTTTCAGTTGGCTGGTCTGTCTGTTGTCACAGGCAAAGTTCAGGTTTCCTTTCAGTTTCTTCAACTGAATAAGCGGCGCCTTTCCTTTTTCACTGCGAATTGAGAATCTGCACGAGTCGACAACCGTAAAAATCATATCGGACTCACGGACCTCGCCGAATTTGTAACCAGAGGGCGTAGTGAGATGAAAAAGATAACCTCCGCTTGCGATGACCGTATTGCGGACAATGTCCAAAGTCAGGTCATTTTTTATCAACCGCGGAATACCGAAACGCTTCCTGTTTTCCCACAAGGTTTCCTTTTTGATCAGGATTTTTGTGCTCTTATCGGGCAGCAGATAAGGCTTCCCCGGGGCGACGGTCACCTCAATTGTCTTCCCGGCTTTGTCTGCTTGGCGCATCCTGAATTTACCGTACAGATCCATCGAAATAACCTGGTTGTTTCTATCGAAACGATAGCTTGCGATACTGTCCTTTGACTGTGAGCTGAATAGCTGAATGTCGTATTGGCCGGTCTTCTCGGGCTTTCCTCTGACCAGGCGATGACCCGCTTTGAAGTTGATAAGTTCGGGAGCGCCAAGGTCATCGGGGAATTCAACGAATACAACATTTTTCAGTTCGCCTTCAGCCGGTAGAATTCGAGGCCCTATTGCCGGGATTGCGGATTGAAAAACAAGGGTCCCTAATGCGACCGGGTTATCCTTTTTTGCATATCTCTTTGGGGGATTGACGGCCTGGCCTGTTCTCTTGTTCAGGTGGCCGGCGCATTCATAATCGACGGTCTTCCCCGTTCGAGAGAACTTGACAGTTCCCGTCATGCAAATCTTATCGCCCAACGTGGTTTCAACGCTCCCTTCGAGGGGGACGAGACTGTCTTTGGCGGCGTAAATGACAGTAGATCTAAATCCCATTGCCTTTCCCCGGGAACTCAATGTCATGGTTTCGCTAATCTCTATCTGCTTCTTGTCCTTGCTTGCGACGGCTTTGATACTGTAGGCGCCGACTTTGCCCTCGCCTTTCTTTGAGAGGACTTTGAACTTCTTGGCGCATATGACATTGTTATTATTTAACTTCTTGTCTTTTGCGACAAGCGTTTGAATAAAACTGACACTGATTAGAATTGCGGACATAACAATGATTGATTTTCGCACGAGTCGTTCCTTCCAGCAGGGATTGCTCATATCCGGGATTTCACAGATGGCGTTGCGCCCGCGACCATCGCGAGACTCTGACGGTGATTGTATCCGATGCGGTGCGTTGGGCAAACTGAATCCGGGGATTGTATCGGCCGAGTAGGATGCGGGCAACGGGTATTCGGCGGCTTGCCGCGTCGTTGCCGTTCACTCGAGAATTGGGCGTTTCTTGTTGGCTGATGTTCGCCTCTGCTTTTCAGCCTTTCCCCTTGCCCCAAGCCTCCCCGCCGTTGCCTGTCTCCTGCTCACCTGTCTCGCTTGCCCTGAGCTCCGTCGAAGGGCGCAGTGCCGGGCTGCTGTAAGCCACGACGGAGCCTTGGCGGAGACGGGACCCCGATTGCCGGTTTTATTCAACGATTCGATAGTACTGCTTCATCCGTGACGGCCGCGAGTGTATACTGCTACTGGTTCATGTGGGCCCACAGAAGAAACACCCCAAGCAGGGATAGCGGAGACCTCGATGACGAAACCGACAAGGTATATTATTATCGGCATACTGATCGGAGCGAACATAACGGCGGGCCTGTTGGCGTTGATCTTCTACGCCTGCGGCCGCCAGTGGCTGATCGATCTCGTCCGCTGACCCGTTTTACCTTTTTAACCTACAAATACTTCGCGGAACTCGTCTCACGACCATGTTCGGCCGGTCACGCGATCAATGATCGCTCCAACCACAGCCCCCACGGAACCTCCGAATATCAGGCACGGGAACATCCAAATCAGGATATCCTTGATTCGCAAGTCAAATGACCTGTTCTGCATGGCATTCAGCATACACCATCCGACCAGCAGCATTGCGATTATCCCGCCGACGGCCCATATGCGCGACCGCCTGCCGTACCCCTGGGCGATCCAGTCCAGCAGCATACCGCCGCAGAATCCAACCGTAGCGATCACCAGGAACCATCCCATAACGAAAAACTCCCTCCCGACCCGCGCCCCGGACAATATCAGGAGCAGGCAGACAAGAGGCCACACAAATCCGCCCACACTGAATGCCAACACGTAACAGAAGCCCCGGCCGAATTCCGCCCCGCAAAGCAGCCCACTTAACATCATCAGGCCAACGCCCCACACGGCCCAGATAAAGCACATCTCCATTGTCAGTATTCCGGAGGCACCGCGGAAGTCCACGTACCAGGTCGTAATATAATGGCCGATATGCAGGCCAAGAGCCCCGCCGGCGGCCCCCGTTACAGAAGCCAAAGCGATGATCCCCCAAGGCATTGGTGCCGTCTCAGGATTGTGTCTTCCCATGCTCACCACCTTATGTCAAAGTTCACCACTCAGCCCGGGTCCATAGGGTCCATTGGGCGGGCCCCGATGCCCCCGCCACGAACTGCAACTGAATGTCCGGTTCGGCTGAAGATCGTGCGCCAATCGAGGGCCTGCCTTGGTCGAGATTTGAAACTTCACACCAGGCACTCAATGCAACAATCGAGAGTAACAGGATCAGGTTGTATTTCATGGCGAATTGTCCCGGTCGTGGGCATTGGGGTCCCGTCTTCGCCTGCGGCTTCGTCGTGGCGACGGTGGCCTTTGAATTATCATTTGGACGATTACAGGTTACAACAGGACAGTCACATTGGCAATCGTTAATTGTAGAGGCCGTGGATTCTGTCGCCCTGTTCGAGCCCCTTTGTTCGAGACGGCATTGGGCGCAAAGGCCCAAAATTGATAATTTGACCCGATACCCGCGGGGAATCCCGGCGAAACCCATGGCGGCGGATCGGCAGTGATGATAGAATCTTCGCACACGTCGGGCCGGCTGCGGGCGAGCGTTATTCGCTGCGGCGGGGGCCGGCG
>CAZSUQ010000691.1:0-2196 GCA_964609935.1 uncultured Thermodesulfobacteriota bacterium
CCACCAGACGGCCGAGAGGACCCCTTCATTCGATGAAAAAAGCTCAACCGATCCTCCCTCACCAAACGAAACCATGGACAAGATTCAAGCCTATCACGGAACAACGGCCAAGATAGGAAGTCATCGATCCCAGGGAAGGTATTTCACCCTGGACGCACCTGTTGACGACAGGACCAGAGTATCCCTGGGAACAGCCGAAATCACGATTGATAGATCCATGATCTATGACCCTTACGGACAAATTGAAGGTGCCGATGCGGCCAAAAGCGAGAAAGAAAAAGATACCATCGAAACAACCATGGCACTCCGGATGGACGCACGGCTTGTCAAGGACAGCTCACCGGCGGCCCAGATGGCCAAGGCGAGCATAAGGGCGGAGGTCCTCACCGACTATGGCTACCAGGCAGAGGCAGCGGTCACGGTTTTCAAGGACGGCTTTACCAGAGACCTCGTAATTATTGACGACCAGGTATCCGTAAAGGAGCTCTCGATCCAGCCAGGAGATGCAATCCGACATGCCCCCCGGCCCGAGACGGCCAAACCGGGCGCAGTGGAATTGTTATCAAACTATTTGAGTGAGACACAGATGGCTGAAATCGGCCTGGCGGAAATCAAAGGTCATCATCCCCGAAACCGCTCCTCCGAGGATCCCTCCCACACCAATACGTACCGGAATCAAGAAAATCCGGACATGATCCTGGAATACTCCCCAACGGGAAGGGACCTATCTTCTCCCATTCATGATGTCCAGTCAGCAGACCATCCTGTTCAAACGGAGAACACACATAGCCCAGATAAGATCGCCCATGAGGCTCTTCTTAGCGTTACTGAACGGCTCCGCGGAATTGATCAGCCCTTTAACGAAGAAGCCTCCCTTAATTCATATCCTGACGGCCGGCATTTTTCTCCTGAACTCACACAAATAATAGCGGAACAAAGAGTGGACATGAGGGCCGACCAGGAGATGAAAATCACACCCCAGACTGAACGACCCGCCTCTCGTGAGATGGAGATGGAGATTTAAACCCCCTCAAGCACTCCTGGTACTGTAATCTACCGTCTACATTCTGCACATATTTCGTAGGGCCTCTGTTCTGGTATGACCTCTCACACAATGAGTCCTTTATTCTCTTTCCCCTATTTGTCCAAAGTACGCTCCAACAAAATTCGCCTTGAAACTTCTCCGCGCGTTTATTTTTATCGACATTCACCTAGTATTGCTCTATTATTGACAAGCATATTGAACCAATGGTTATGTCAGGTTCAGATTATCGAGGGAACATACAGGATGACCGCTCGAACCACAACTAAAATGAACCAGGTATTTCGAAGGTGGCCACAGGGCACGGTAGCAACCCAGGCATGGTTGAGCCAGCTAGGAGTATCCAGCAACCTGGCAAATTGGCATGTCGGATCCGGATGGCTCGTGCGGTTCGGATCAAGGGCGTTCATCCAGCCGGATGACAAGGTGCGATGGCAGGGAGCTCTGTACGCACTTCAGACTCAGCTCGGCATGACCATACACGTGGGTGGGCGCACTGCACTCGAGCTGCAGGGGCTATCCCACTTTGTTCCCCTGGGGCGGAAAAAGAAGGTCTTTCTGGTTAGCGATCAACGGGAGCAGCTGCCCGCGTGGTTCCAAAATCGACGGTGGGAGGTCAGCGTCAAACACTTCTGCTTATCCCTGTTTGAGTCCGTTCCGAAGAACGCGACCACCAAACTGGACTGCGGTGGATTCGAAGTCGCCATGTCCAGTGCGGAACGGGCTCTCATGGAGGAAATGCGCTTGGCCAAGAGCAACGATGACATCAAACACGCCTGCCTATTGATGGAAGGGCTCAACACACTCCGGCCCAATGTAGTCCAGGATCTTTTGGAGACGTGCCGATCAGCCAAAGTCAAGCGGCTGTTCCTCTGGAGCGCTCAGAGCGCCGGTCATCGCTGGTTTCGGCGTCTGGATCCCTCTCGCGTCGATCTCGGAAAAGGAAAACGACAAATCTACAAGGGCGGCCACCTCGACCCAAAATACCAGATAACCGTACCGAAACGAGAGGAACCGCCAAGTGTTTGATACCCGCTACGATGCTCAGGTCCGGCTCCTCCTCCGTTGCCTTCCCGAGATCAATCGGCATTCTTGCTTTGCTCTCAAGGGCGGCACCGCCCTCAACTTCTTCGTGCGGGATTTGAGAGCAAAGC
>CAZSUQ010000691.1:2206-3445 GCA_964609935.1 uncultured Thermodesulfobacteriota bacterium
GGCATGAGGCAATCTCAGAAATCCATGACGCGCTCATGTCCGTCAAAGAGAGTTTCACGCAACGTTTCCCCTCTTCACGGGTTCGCGAAACCCGGATCGAGGATTTTGTTGCGAAGCTTCTCCTCTCAACCGGCAATGCCGTTGTGAAGGTCGAGCCCAACCTCATTCTCCGGGGGTCGGCATATCCTCCACAAATCCTGGACCTGTGCCCTGCTGCTCAGGAGCACTTCGAGGCCTTCGTGAGTGTTCAGACATTGTCCGTGCCTGATCTTTATGGCGGGAAGCTCTGCGCGGCCTTGGACCGGCAGCATCCCCGGGACCTGTTCGATGTGAAGCTTCTACTTGATGATACAGGCATTACTCCTGAGATCCGAAGGGCCTTTGTCGTATACCTAGCAGGGCACGACCGCCCGATGCACGAACTACTGCTCCCCAAACTTCAAGACATCACGCAGCTGTACGCGGACCATTTCAGGGGAATGCCCCGAATCGAATCATCGCTTGAAGACCTGATTGAGATCCAATACGCCCTTTCCGACACTCTCGTCCGGGCCCTTGATGATGACGAGAAGGAATTCCTTCTGTCAGTGAAGAGAGGCGAACCGGAGTGGGACAGGCTGGGGATAGATCATCTATCCCGGCTTCCGGCGATTCAATGGAAGGTCGCAAACATCCGCAAAATGGGACCAGAGAAGCACAAGGCAGCAGTCGACCAGCTAATGAAGGTCTTGGATGTGTGAACGATCAGGTTAGATCCGCTGGTACCTCCTTCCCTCTTGCTTGTTTACCGGATATTCCTACCCTCCGATATTTTTCTTGGCCTCCTCGCGCTTCAAAAGAGGCCAAGAAAAATGAGTCATCCCTATACGGCCTCTTCATCCCCGTCACCCTTTTGAGGAAGGAGGCCGGCTATGTCTCAAGGACGTGATTATGAACTCCCTGTCTACAAGGTCGTTCTGGTAAGAGAGAGGCCGGGGCCGACGCGAGATATGTCCGACCCTTCATCCGCAGCGGGCCTTTTCGCAGAGTACTTCTCCGGACTGGACCGCGAGTGCTTCGTCGTTGCTATGCTGGATACGAAGCTCAAACTGATCGGCCTGAACACGGTTTCCATCGGGAGCTTGAATCAATCCGTAGTACATCAAAGAGAGGTCTTTAAACCTGCAATCTTGTCCAGCACCTTTGCGATTTTGCTCGGGCATAATCACCCCAGTGGTTCCGTACTTCCTTCAGTCGAGG